>NZ_JARESU010000053.1:0-59385 GCF_046027075.1 Paraburkholderia sp. RL18-085-BIA-A
TGAGCGGGTGAGTCCGCGCGATTTTCGGCAGCAGCAGGCGTCGTATGGGCGAACGCCCGCTTGAAGGGAGGACGCCTGCGCGCGACGTCACGGATGATGCCGGCCAGCGCGAGCTCGGCGAGTTCGGGGGGCGCTATGCGGCGCGGCGGTCCGATGGATTCATCCATGCTTGCATGAGGCACGGGCAGACGACGGTACGCATCCGCTGGCATTGACACAGGCCATTCGCGACTGCGGAGCGCCGAATGTCCGCCAACCTGTAGCCGCATCACCGACGCCCAAACCCGAATGTCGGCACAAAGGCCGGAATGCACTCACAGGCTGTCTGGCAGTTTTCCGAGCGGAGCCGCCGCTTGAATGTCCGGGCAATCGAGTAAGCGAATGACGGCTCGTGGCCGCACTGAGCCCTAGTACGACTGTGCTAAAAATAAGCACTCTTCGCTTTTCTTCAAGTGGCCTGTGAGGAATGCGGTGGGAATCTCAACGGAACGGTTTGAAGAATACGTGTCGCTGATTGCACTGACGCTTGGGCACGCCGATCGTGTCGAACCGTTTCGTGGTTCTGCACGGGGTTGCCGCTGCCGGTCAAGCGTAAAAGCGTGGAGCGCATGGCAGTGCAACTGGCACCCACCCGGGTGCGCTCGGAGCATCAGCGCCTGCATCACTTCGTAGCCGACGCGCCGTGGTCGGATCAGGCAGTGCTCGATGCGGTGCGCGCCCATACGCTGGAGCGAATCAGCCCGCGATGCGGTCGACGAAACGAACCTTTGTACGGTCGTACTAGTCGACCCGCCGGTTCCTAGACGCCGCCCTCCTCCAGCACCAGCAGATTCTCGTGCGAGAAACCCAGCGAGACGGGCTGCCCCCGTTCGGGCAAACCGCGATTCGGGTCGTTGAACACGTCGAGCGAAATCACCGCGTCTTTCACGCGCGTTCTGATGCGCACAACCGCGCCGAGGAAATTCACCTCTTCGACGGTCGCGTTCAGCGTGTTGCGGCCGGGCGAGGCCGGCTCCAGCACGATCGCCTCGGGCCGCAGCGCGAGCAGACGCCGCTTGCCCGCGTCGTCCGCCGGCAGTGCCTGGGTGGTGGTCAACTCCTGACCGTCCACCGCCATCCTGCCGGTCGCCGGATCGACCACGTGCCCGGCCAGAATGTTCAGCGTGCCGACGAACGACGCGACAAAGCGCGTGCGCGGATAGTTGTAGATCTCGGACGGCGAGCCGATCTGTTCGACGCGGCCCTCGTTCATCACGACGATGCGGTCGGAAATCGACAGCGCCTCTTCCTGATCGTGCGTGACGAAAATCGACGTGATGCCGAGTTCGCGCTGCAACGCGCGAATGTCCTGACGCAACGAAATGCGAATCTTCGCGTCGAGCGCCGACAGCGGTTCGTCGAGCAGCAGCACTTGCGGCCTGCCGGCCAGCGCGCGCGCCAATGCCACGCGCTGCTGCTGGCCGCCCGACAGCTGCCACGGATAACGTTCACCGAGCTGCGGCAGTTTGATCAGTTCCAGCATCTCGTGGACGCGCTTGCTGATCTCCGCCTGCGGCCGATGCGCAATCTTCAGCCCGAAGCCGATGTTGTCGGCGACGGTCATGTTCGGAAACAGCGCATACGCCTGAAACACCATGCCGACTTTGCGCTGCCGCGTGCGAAGGTGCGTGACGTCCTGGTCGTCCATCCGGATGATGCCGCGTGTCGGCGTTTCGAAGCCGGCGATCATCCGCAGCACGGTGGTCTTGCCGCAACCGGACGGCCCGAGGAACGTGACGAACTCGCCGCGTTCGATCTGCATGTCGAAGTGATGCAGCGCCGTGTTCGCCCCGAACGACTTGTGCAGGTTTTCGATCTCAAGGAATGCCATGATTCGCTGCCTCAGTGCGTCAAACTCAGTGCGTCAAATGTTCTGGCCGCTCAACGCGCGGGCCGAGCCGAATACCTGAATCAAACCCATCGACGCCCACGTGATCGCGAACGCGATGATCGCGAGCGCCGACGGTTCATAGGCGCGGTTCGCACCGATCAATTGCAGATACGGGCCGAACGCAGGCCGGTCGAGCAGGCTCGCCAACGTGAACTCGCCGATCACCACGGCAAAGGTGAGAAACGCGCCTGACAGAATGCCCGAGCGGATATTCGGGAAAATCACCTTGAACAGAATGGTTGGCCAGTTCGCGCCGAGGCACTCCGCCGCTTCGGTGAGCGAGCGCACGTCGACTGCGCGCAGGCCGGCGTCGACCGCGCGGTACATATATGGCAGCGACAGCGTCACGTAGCCGAACACCAGCAGCAGATCGGTCGCGCGCTCGTTCCCGGTGAACGGCAGAATCGAACTGCTGTTATAGATGCGCAGATAGCCGAACACGATCACGATCGCCGGCACCACCAGCGGCAACAGCGTGATGAATTCGACCACCGGCCGCAGCTTCGGCAAACGCAACTGGACCCAGTAAGCGGTCGGCACCACCAGCAACACGCCGACGACGATCGTCAGGATTGCCATCAGAATCGAGTAGCCGAACGAAGCCTGAAAATGCGGATCGGCCAGCACGACGCGATACGCCTCGAAGCTGTACGTGCCGCGCTTCATCCGCAAGCTGAACTCGAACGTCGCGATCAACGGAATCAGAAAGTACAGCGAACCGACGATCACCGCGGTCCATGCTCCCACCCGCGACTGGCTTTTCATCGACGCCCCCTTTCAGCGTGCGAACGCAGCCAGATGTAGCCGCCATTCGACAGACCAGTCACGAGCACCATCCCTAGCGCGAGCGCGTAGCCGAGGTTCTGGTTGTGCATCACGTCGCCGCGAATCTGTGCGAACAGCAGGATCGTGACGATATTCAGCGAGCTGCCGGTCAGCGCGTAAGCCGTGGCGACCGCGCCGAACGCATTGGCGAACAGCAGCAGCGTCGCGCCGAGCACGCTCGGCCACAACACTGGCAGCGCGACGTAGCGCCAGTATTGATACGGAGTACCGCCGAGGCAATCGCAGGCCTCGCGCCATTCGCGCCTCAGGCCGTCGAGCGCGGGCGTGACGATCAGCACCATCAACGGAACCTGGAAGTACAGGTAGGTCAGCGTCAGGCCGGAGAAACTCAGAATGCTGAATCCCGTCGCGTACAGATTGAAGCCGAGGTACTTCTTCAGCAGTACCGTGACGAGCCCGACCCGTCCCAGCGTGCAGATGAACGCGAACGCGAGTGGCACGCCGGCAAAGTTCGACGCGACGCCGGAAAACGTCATCAAGGTCGGACGAATCCAGCCCGGCAGTTTGCCCTGCACCGCCGCCCACGCGAGCAGCGAACCGATCAACGCGCCGCCGAGCGCGGACGCGGCGCTCACCTTGAAGCTGATCCAGTAAGCGTCCATCACGGTCGGCTGGAACAGCTCGCGGAAATTGGCGAGCGTGAAGTGGCCTTGCGAGTCCTGGAACGCGCCGATCATCAGAAAGCCGGTCGGCAGAATCAGGAACATCAGCGCAAACGTGAAGAACGGCATCACGCCGATCCACGCGAGCCACTGCGACGCGCGGCCCGGACCGTCGACGCGAGGCGTTGGCGTTAGCGCTGGTGGAACCAGCAATTCCGGCTGCACAGACCCGGCATCCGATGAAGCGCTCATAGCTCACCCTTGGGGCTTTCTGGCTAACGCAACGCGCGCCACCCGGAATGAGCGGCGCGCGACGGCACAACTTTTCGCTACGGTTCGACGTCGCGGTGCATACGCTCCAGAGCCGCGACGACTTCAGCCACGCCACTTACTTGACGTTCGCGCCGACCGCGTCGTTCCAGTGCTTCGTGATGGTGTCTTTGGAGGCGTCCTGTTGGGGCAGCGTCGGGAACACCACGTTCTTATACGACGACGGCGGCGGCAGCTTGTCGAGCAGCGCTTGCGGCACTTTCTTCGCGGCCACCAGCTCGTTGTAGCGCATCGGGTGGCAGTAGCCCGTCAGCCAGCCGATCTGGCCTTCGTCCGAGTACAGATATTCCATCCACAGCTTGGCCGCGTTCGGATGCGGCGCGTACGCGCTGATTGCCTGAACATACACGCCGGCGACTACGCCTGTTTTCGGAATCACCACCTGCACCTTCGGATTGCCCTTCAGCGTGTCGCGGTCGGCGAGCGCGTTGTAGTCCCAGCGCACGATGATCGGCGTAGTGCCTTGCGCGAGCGACGCGGCCTTGCCGATCACCGGCACGAAGTTGCCGTTCCTGTTCAGGTCGGCGAAGAATTTGAGGCCGGCCTGGTCGGCCTTGCTGGCGTCGCCCTTGCTTTGCGACAAGCCGGCTGCATACACGGCCTGGATCGCCTGATTGGCCGAGCGCGGGTCGCCCGCCAGCGAGACGGCGTTCTTATAGTCGGACTTGAGCAGATCGCTCCAGTCAGACGGCGCCTTGTCGATCATGTCGGCGTTCACTTCAAACGACAGCACGCCATAGTAATCGCCGTACCAGTAGCCGTCGGCATCTTTCGACTCCGCGGGGATCGCGTTCCACGTTGCGACCTTATACGGCTGCAGCAATCCCGCAGCCTTCGCGGACGGACCGAACGACAGGCCCACGTCGATTACGTCCGGCGCTTGCGGACCTTTGTTGCCCTTGTTCGCCTTGATGGATTCGATTTCGTCGCCCGAGCCCGCATCCGGATTCAGCTCGTTGATCTTGATGCCGTACTTCTTCTGGAAGCCCGCGACCAGTTGCCCGTAGTTGCACCAGTCGTGCGGCAATGCGATCACGGTAAGCTGGCCTTCCTGCTTCGCAGCGGCGATCAGTGCGTCGAGTGGCGCGGCCGAAGCGCTGCCGACGCCCGCGGCGGCGACACCCGCGACGGCTGACATCGAAAGTAAACGAGCTAACGCGGTGCGGTTCATAGTCTTCCCCATCCTCTGCCGAAATTGCTACGTTTGGAAACTTTCTGATTTGAGCTCCAGGGCACGCGCCAGCGCAGTGCCGCACTCGCGCACCCGCGTCGTTCTCAGGCCAGGTTCGCCGGCATGGGCAACATGTCGTGTTGCAGTCTGTCGATGCGATCCGTGCAAGTCATGTCGACGCCCCCTTGCGCGAGCAGTTGTGCACGCGCGGAATCGTTCACCGTGTAGGCCAGCACGCGCAGCCCGGCCGCGCGAATCTGCGCGACCAGCGGCTCGCTCAGATACCGGTGGCTCGCGTGCAGCGACACGCAGTCCAGTTCACGCACGATGCGCAGCCGGTCCGCTGGCACCTCTTCGAACAGCATGCCGCGTTGCAGCGACGGCGCGGCAGAGGTGGACACGGAAGCGGCAGCCTTGGCGTTCGAGCGCGACTGCACTTGCACGGCCTGACTGCTGCACGCCGTACGTGCATAAACCGATGATCGGACGCGCGGCGAGCTGCTGCTTCAGCGTCGCTTCATAGTCGACCACAGCGGCCCAATCGGGGTTTTCGTTGCAGACGGCGTCGCCAGCGACCCGCAGCCCTTCGAAGCCGCGCCCCAACGCGTCGTTGATCGCCGCCGACCACAAGCTCACTGTGGCGCCGCCGTTGAAGCCGGCTTTAGGCGGTGCATACAGCTGCGCGCCATCGAGAATCTGCAACTGGCCGGAGTCGGCGTATTCAGCGAGTGCGGGCACCGCCCGCGTGAGCATATGGCGAGCTTTGTCCGGTCCCAGTAACGCCGGCGCGACCCATACGCCGGCTTCGCGATTGGCGAGTCCGGCGTGCAGGAATTCCGCCGTGACACTGAGTAATTCGCCTCGTGATTCGTAGAAGTGACACAGATGGGTGCCCCAGGAGATGGGCCCAAGCGAGGAAAAACCGCTTTTACGAGTTCCGGTGGTCATCGTTTCCCTGAAAATACGTGGACCAAGAACCACCGCGCGAGTCGACGAAAGCGGTTGCGCGTTCGAAGTGAATGTAACCGTACATGGCACTCATATCCGCCAGTCCTGAACTGAGGGCAGGAAGCGGAACAGCCGCGGTCGATTGGTTATGCCGGAATCAACAGCAGAATAAAATACGTGACGGGCATTTTTGGAAGAATAGTGGTTTCCCCTAGCGGCTTTTTGGGTGTTGAAAAAGCGCATTCGTGACACGCATGTAATGGTGGCAATGGCCGCGTGTTGACCACTCACTCACAACCATCAGGGCACAGGGTTACGAATTGAACAAGTCATCAACGATACGTCGTCCGGCACTATAGCCGCCCATGAGCGCATCGGCTTCACTGATAAATGGCTTGCCCTTGGATTCGCCAAAACGCAGCGGGGAGAACACCGCGACAGAGGCACTGGCCTTGGTGATCCTCACGACCGCCACAAATCCGACGGTGGTTGTCGTGCTGCGTTCGGCCTTCCAACTGAAGTCCGTCTCAACGGCCACTTCAATGTCGAACCCGTGATAGTGATAAGTGCGGCTCATGGCGTCACCCCGCCCACATGCCGTGACATCCGCCGGGTGTCGTCCGGTTCCGGAACGCCGATGTGTCGGAAGAATAGCTCCACGATGCCACGGGTAGGCACACTGGCGGAGAGCGTCGCTATTTTGACCGGGGCGAACCACGTGCACCTCGCGATTTCGTTGCGAGGCTGTGCAGTTAGGTCAGATGCCACCTCAGCGAAGAATACCTGGTGCTGCGTGTTGAAGCCGTTAAACTGGAAAAGATACATTAGCTCATCCGCGACGAGCGTGGTCTCTTCTTCCAGCTCCCGCAGCGCGGCTTCATGGGGCGCCTCGTCTCGACGAATTCTTCCGCCCGGCAGCGCCCATCTCGACCTTTCCCTGGCAACCAGCAAAATACGGTCATCCCGAACACACAGAACGGTTGCCCTGTCTTTCATCCTCTCCCTGCCCGTTAGCTTGTATGAGCCCTACTCAGGCCAGCATTGATCCAGCACAGCCCACTGACGACGCGCGTATTTTAATCGTTGTTTGAATGCTGCGCGGGATTGGCGGGCGCATCGGCGGACATCGCAGATCGATCCGAAACCCGACGTGCGAAAATCCGTCTTGTGTGACAGGAACGGGGCGATCACGGAAATTCAGGGCTGACTCGGTGGTGCCGGTGCGCTGCTTCTCTTCGAACTTCCGGGTCCGGCCAATTTCGGGCATTCCTTGCAAACGCTTGGATCGCCGACAATATCGCGCGGCTTGACATCGTCGCGTGTATCACCGCCCGGCTGACCAAAGCAACGACAAGCCCGACGAGAGCATCAACCCGTCAACCACGAGCCTGAAGGTACTCGCAGACATCTGCGCAACGATGCGCCGCGCAGCAAAGGTTCCGAGCATCAGCGAGGCGCCCACGAGCAGTCCATCAGCAATGACGCGCTCGGGAAGAACGCCAAAATATTGAAACACTGTGACCTTGGCGCCATACACTGCCAAAGAACCGGCGGCCTCGGTCGCGAGGAATGCGCCTTTCACGAGCCCGTAACCCATAAACACCGGCACGGTGATCGGTCCGGTTGAAACAACAATACCTGTCAAAAAGCCAACGACCGCGCCTATCATCGACAGCTGCCCGAGGGAAAATCGGATCGATCGGCGAGAAAGCCAACGACGCATGGGCACCATGGCAATGAAGAAGATCCCCAACGCAATCGCAACGGCATGTGGTGGCAGTGCGAGCAACGTACGCACGCCAAGCATTGCGCCCGGCACGGCCGTGATGCAGTAAGCGAAGCAGGCTCGCCAGTCGATCTCGCGCCACCAGGAAAGGACCTTACCAAGGTTTCCCATGATGGCGGCAACAGCCATGATGGGCACAGCCTGTTTTGGCCCGTACAGGATCACCAGTACGGGCATGAGCATCATTGAAGAACCCGTGCCGATTACACCGCTCAGGACGCCGGCCAATAGTCCTATGCCAAGAACAACGAGATATCCCAATGGAGCCTCCGTAAAAATTGACTGATATTAATCGTTGGCTGACTCCTTCGGCAGGTTTCTCTATTTAGCCCGGGCTTCTGAGCCTGATCAGGTTTTGGGGCGAAGTCTTCTTGAACAAATCGAAGCGCGCATGTCCGCTGTTGGGAAGGACGTTTGGCCGCTTAAGGGCCGTCTTCCGCCCTCACGCGTCTCTTCATGCAGGTTGATGCGAGTCCATGATGTCAGTTGCGATCTACATTGAGATGAGCGTGTGATCGCGGCAAACGTTTGCCCCTTGACGTCCTCGACAAACGCCGTTCATCGAGCTCGAGGTGCTCGATGAACGGGGAGATTGTCGCGCCCCATCCGGCCGATCCGCTGGGTCGTCTGCTCGCGAAGCGACGGAGGGGGCGCACCTCGTCACCATTCGTGTGCGAGCGTGCCGGGCGTCCCGGATGCGGATCGCGCCGCAGCACGATCATCAATCAAAACTGGACCATGTCGGAGCGCGTCACATTCATATTCTTCGCCACGCTGGCCGGTGCGTTTGACAGAATCCATGTCGCGGACAATTCGGCGAACGGGTCCGGGGCCGAGAGCGTGTCGACCGGCACCGCCACTTTGAAGCCGCGCAATGATGCGGCGCTTGCGGTGTAAAGAACCGCGCCCTGTGCGACGGTTCCGGTGACGATTACGGTATGGATGTGTTTCGCCTTCAGTGCAGCTTCCAAGTTGGTGCCAAGAAACTTGTCGACGCCCGAGTGCACTACCGTCTCCTCACCCTTGGGCGCAAGCATTGGAGGCACCGACTTGATCGACCCCGTCGGTGTCGTGCTGTAGACGACCATCATCTTGTGCCGGCGCGCAGCGTCGAGCAATGCGGCGACCTTCGGTAACGAAGCGAAACAAGTCGGCCGCTGCGTCGTCGTGCAATTTCCAGTGTCGAAATCGAGCACGAGCAGCGCGGTATGGGCGGGATCGACCGTTACCGAGGTCAGAGGCGGCGACGGCGGAAGATGCACCGAATTCCAGGATGTAACAATGTCATCCGCCTGTGCCAGGCCGCCGAACAGTGGGACAAGCGCGACCGCATAGCGCAGGATACGAGAGCAATGCATGGAACCTCCTTCTATATGAACCAAAACGATGGTGGCTCAGTTTCCGTTGAAACGAAGCTACGACGATGCTGGATACTACGACAACTCCGATTGCAAAAGACCATCGCATCTCAGAATAGCCGATGCGGCCGCTTGCGAAGATTGAACACGACCTGCTCCAAAGAAACCGGATAGTTTTGAGCTAGAGAGTTTCCGGCGACACTCGTGCCCAAGAAGGGCCGCTGGTCTTGAAGAAGTCAAAGTCACCGAAAGGCAGATCGCGTTCGCGCTGCACCAAGGCGACATCGGGGTGTAGGTCGGCGGGCGCTGACCGACACTTCACGGACCCTCAGGTTGCGGAGGTGGATGTCCGATTTGTAGTTCCTACCGGCCTGTCGCTCGTACAACACTCGACAATGAATCACCCACCTCTTCAAGTTTGCCGAGATGGCGTCCCGCAGGGCGCGCGCACATGCTATTCACCCAGATATGCCGCGCGCACCTTCGGATCATCCAGCATCTGCTTCGCGTCGCCGGACATCGTGACCAGACCCGAATCCATCACGTAGCCGCGGTTCGCCGCTTGCAATGCGAGACGCGCGTTCTGCTCGACCAGCAGCACGGTCATGCCTTCGCCCGAGATCGCCCGCACCACTTCGAAGATCTTCTCGACCATGATCGGCGACAGGCCCATCGACGGTTCGTCCAGCAGCAGCAATTTGGGGCGCGAGATGATCGCGCGCGCCATCGCCAGCATCCATGCCTCCTTCTCCTTATATCTCTGTGAACCTCCGTTCCCGCTAATGCGCGGCGGTGCAAACGGGTTTCATGTGCGCCTCGGAATCACGACGTCATAAAAAAGCGGCACAGGGATCACGCTCCCGTGCCGCTCAGCAACGACAAGACTGGAAACAGATTGATACGGGTACAACAACAACTACCGCCAAGACCTGTCTATTTCTCCACGACGTCGAGCAGCGCCTGCTTGCCGCCGACGTACCTGTACAGCGAAATCACGCCGTGCCGCAGATCGCCCTTCGAATCGAACTGCGTCTCGCCGAGCACCCCCTGATGATTGGTCGCAGGCATCGCGGCCAGGATTTTCGCTGGCTCGGTTGATTGCGCGCGCTTCATCGCATCGACGATGACACCCACCGCGTCGTATGCAAACGGTGAGTTCAGAACCGGTGCGTAACCGAAGCGTTTCTTGTAGCGCTCGACGAACGCCGGACCTTCGGCCATCTTCAGCAGTGGCGCGCCAGCGATCGAGCAGATTACGTTATCGGCCGCATCGCCGGCGAGTTTCGCGAGGTCGTCGGCGCACAGGCCGTCTCCGGCCAGCACTTTCACCGCGATGCCCAGTTGCTTCGCCTGTTTCGCGAACGGGCCACCCGTGCCATCGAGCCCGCCATACATGATCACGTCCGGCTTTTCGCCCTTGATCTTCGTGAGAATCGCGCGGAAATCGACGGCCTTGTCGGTGCTCGCGTCGTGCGACAGGACCGTGATGCCGTTGGCTTTTGCCTGCTTTTCGAATTCGACCGCAAGACCCTGGCCGTATGCGGTCGAGTCGTCGACGATGGCGACCTTCTTTACTTTCAGTGTTTTCGCTGCGTAGTCGGCGAGCGTCGGCCCTTGCTGTGCATCGGTGGCGACTACGCGATACGTGGTTTTGAAGCCCTGCTGCGTATAAGCCGGATTCGTCGCCGACGGTGACACTTGCGCGATGCCTGCATCGCTGTAGATCTTCGACGCCGGAATCGTCGAGCCGGACTGCATGTGGCCGACCACCGCAACGACCTTGTCATCCACCAGCTTCTGCGCGACCTGGGTGGCCTGACGCGGGTCGCCCGCATCGTCCTGCGCGTCGAAGACCAACGTCACCTTCTTTCCGCCGATCACGAGGCCCGTCTGGTTGATCTCCTCAATCGCAAGGCGGGCGCCGTTCTCGGTGTCTTTGCCGAGATATGAGGCCGGCCCCGTCACGGGCGCGGCCTCGCCGATCTTCACCATCTCGTCGGCACGGGCGACGCCCACTGCAGCGGCCGCCAATGTCCCCAGAATGCCGACGGTCGCCATGCCGCGACCCAAGCTTGTGCTTTTGCTCATGCTTCACCCAAAAAAAGAGTTGTGGTTGGCCGGGGGCGGACGGCCATGGCCGTCCGCCGATCGGAAACACTCGGCCGTCTGCCGCTGCAATGCCCGGCAGTGTTCCTGCCATCGTCGGATCGTTTGTGTCTCACAATGCGGCGCCGGTCGTTAGCGGGGTTGAATTTATGCAGCCACAATACGTTGGGATTGCATCGATCTGCCGGAAAATAGAAGAATTGCGGCAAGGCTACATGGCAGCGATTCGCAATGCGCCACCGTATAATCCATGCTACCCGCTCACGAGTTTTCGCATGCCGACTGCCGCCGATCCCACCCGAGTGACCGATACCGCTCACCAACTGGTCGAACAACTGGATGCGTTGCCGCGTACCCTTGAGGCTCGCCCGAGCCGTTCGGGCGCGGAACTGAGTGTCGGCATCCTGTTGTGGCCGCGCTTTCCGATGCTGTCGCTGGGCGGCCTGTGTGATGCGCTGCGTCACGCAGCCGATCGTGGCGATCAGAGCCGTCAGCTACGGTGTCTCTGGACGATTGTCGGCACAGAGGGCGAATTGATCGAAGCGAGCTGCGGCATTGTGGTAAAGGCGCAGTCCACGTTTCCAGAGGTCGCGCAATTCGACTATCTCGTTGTGGTCGGCGGCCTGCTGCCACATCTCGATCAGGTCGACCGGCGCTACTGGGACTACCTGAAACAGGCTGCCGACGCGGGCATTCCGCTCGTCGGCGTGTGCACCGGTAGTTTCGTGCTGGCGCGCGCGGGTCTGATGGAAGACCACGTTGCCTGCGTGCACAGCTTCCACCTCGACGATTACCGGCGTATGTTTCCCTTGCTGCGCGTAATGACGCATGCTGATTACCTCATGGACGGCGCCCGCATCACCTGCGCGGGCGGCATTTCCGTGGTGGAAATGGCCGCGCGCCTGATCAGTCTGCACTGTGGGCCCGACCGTGCATCGAAAGTGATTCATCAGATGACGGTAAGCCGCCAGGGCGGCTCGTCGTTCGTCGAGCGGCGCGCGGCGCTCGGTTACCTGTCGGTCGAAGATGCAACCGTGCGCCACGCGGTGCTGCTGATGGAAGAAAACCTCGAGGCGCCGCTAAATATCGCCGTCATCGCAAAGATGATCGGCACCAGCGTACGCAATCTCGAGCGCGCGTTCATGGCCGAGATGAACGCATCACCGAACGAATTCTACCGGCGCACGCGCCTGCGTTACGCGCGCTGGATGCTCGTCAATACAACCCGCAAGATCACCGACATCGCCTACGAATGCGGATTCGCGGACGCCGCGCATTTCATCCGCGTGTTTCGCGAGGCGTACGGCGTGACACCCGGCAAGCTGCGCACATCGCGGGGCGCTGCCGCCGCATGATCCATCGGGTCGGCTCAACGCCGACCGTCATGTTTCGCACGTGCCTGTCGCGATTCTTCTACTTTCCGGCAGATCGATGCAATCCGGCACGTCGACGGCCCCGTACAGTCCGGTCGACGGGTTGATGACGCATCTGCGGCAAACGGCCTCCATGCAAACACACGAAGAAAAGCGAGTGCGGCAGTATGCGGATATTGATCCTCGGTGCAGGCGTCATTGGTCTGTCCAGCGCGTATTACCTGAGCCGGGCGGGCCACGAAGTCACGATCGCAGACCGGCATCCGGAGGTGGCGAGCGAGACCAGCTCCGGCAACGGCGGCCAGCTATCGTATAGCTATGTTGCGCCGCTAGCCGGCCCCGGTGTGGTCTCGAAGCTGCCACGCTGGCTCACGCGCAGCGACTCGCCGGTGCGCTTTCGCCCGAAACTGAGCACCGAACAGTGGCGCTGGTGCTTTCAGTTTCTGTCAGCATGCACGCGCGAACAGAGCGAACTCACGACACGCAAGCTGCTGTCACTGTCGTTCCTGAGCCGGACGCTGCTTCACGAACTGATCGCCGCCGAGCCCTCACTCGACTTCGATTTCGTCCGCTCCGGCAAGCTCGTGCTGCATCGTGATGCGGGTGCGATGCAGAGCGCAGTCAAACAGCTTGAATTCCAGCGTACGCTCGGCTGCGAACAGCAGGCATTGAGCGCCAACGCGTGCATCGAACTCGAACCCACGCTCGCGCACCTGCGGCCTTCTCTCGCGGGCGGCATCTATACGCCGAGCGAGGACACGGCCGATTGCCAACGCTTCTGCAAGAGCCTCGAAGCGTTGCTGCGCGCTCGCGGCGTGCAGTTCCTGATGAACACATCGATCGATTGTCTGAGGGCTGAATCGGGCGGCCGTGTCGAAGCCTGGAGCGGCGGTGCGCCGCTCGCATCCGATCATGTCGTCGTCGCCTCAGGCGCGGCTGCGGCCCGGTTACTGAAGTCTGTTTCCATCCGTGTGCCGGTCTATCCGCTCAAAGGCTACAGCCTGACGTTCGACCTGCAACCGCAGACGGCTGCGCCCCACATAAGCATCACCGACTTCACCCGCAAAGTAGTGTATGCGCGGCTTGGCAAACGGCTGCGCGTCGCGGGCATCGCCGATATCGACGGTTATTCGCTCGAACCCGATCCCACACGCCTTGTGACGCTGCGGGCAGAGGCGGCTGCAATGTATCCCGACATCGTCAGATCTTGTCCGGGTAGCGAATGGATCGGGTTGCGCCCCGCGACGCCGCGTGGCACGCCGATCGTCGGACCGACGCGCTACCACAATTTGTGGCTCAACGTCGGCCATGGCGCGCTCGGCTTCACGCTTGCGACGGGTTCAGCGGCACTGCTCGCGCAGTGGCTGGCAAGCAGCAACGGCCAGGAACTGCGCAGCACATTTGCGCTTTCGCATTGAACCCGCGAGGCGATGCGCTTCGTGACGTGACCACTCTCCCAACATCATCGACATCGCATGACAGAAAAGGCCAACATCATCGTTATCGGCACAGGCGGCACGATTGCCGGTCAGGGCAAAGCCGCCAACAACACGTCCGCATACGTGTGTTCGGTGCGTGGCATCGATGACATTCTCAGCACAATTCCCCATGCATGCGCGCTGGCGAATCTGCGCACGGAGCAGTTGCTGCAAAACGGCTCCGAGAATTTCAGTAACGAGCATCTGCTCGCGATCGGTAAGCGCGTGTCCACACTGCTCGCGCAACACGACGTCGATGGCGCTGTGATCGCGCACGGAACCGACACGATCGAGGAGACCGCGTACTTCCTTCATCTCACGCTCAAGAGCTCCAAACCGGTTGTGGTGGTTGGCTCAATGCGCCCGCCGTCGGCAATGAGTTCCGACGCGGCGCTGAACCTCTACGATGCGATCGCGGTCGCTGCACACCCATCGTCGGTTGGCCTCGGCACACTCGTGTTCGCCAACGACGAAATCCACACCGCACGAGACGTTGCGAAGAGCAACAGCTTCAAGATCGAGGCGTTCCGCTCACCGTACGGCCCGCTTGGTTACGTGATCGAAGGTCAGCCACGCTACTACCGTCATCCATCGCGTGCCCATACGCTCGCGACACCGTGGTCGATCGAGACGCTCGGGCCATTGCCCCAGGTCGACATCGTCTACGCCTACGGCGCGCTTGAACCGGAAGCAGTGAGCGCGATCACCGCCCGCGCGCAAGGTTTGATCTATGCGGGCACCGGCAACGGCAACGTCGCAGCGCATCTTATCGAGCCGCTGCGCGATGCTGTCCGGCGAGGCGTTCATGTGGTGCGCGCATCGCGCACCGGCAGCGGAATCGTGTTGCGTAACGGCGCGCAACCCGACGACGCCTACGGCTGGCTCACCGTCGAGGATCAGGTTCCCTCAAAAGCCCGCATCCTTCTGATGCTGGCACTGACACAAGCCCGCGACTTGCAAGCGTTGCAAGCTGTCTTCGAGCGCTACTGAAGCGCGCGCTCCTTCACAACCGCCCCCACCAAAAGCACAAATCATGCATTTCATTACCGACCCCGACGTGCGATGGAACGGCTCGCACCGCTTGAATCTTGGGGTCGACGACATGCATTGAGGGCGCCGGCATTCTGCGTCGCTCTCGCGGCTATGGGAACTTCTTTGTCAGACGCACTTCAAGAGGCTGAAGTGTATCCGCGCGTAACTCGCACGCGGCGCTATCTTGCAAAGAGCTTCAATTTTGAAGTTATCGTGAAAGCGGTCCTTTAACCTAAGTGTCCAGTACTCGAGTCGCCGACTTGAAGGTCTGGCCTTACAGTAGCGCAGTAGAGTTGCTTTGGCAATTCGTCAAAAACTGTCGGCGGGACCGACGGTCGATGGCAAGGAAGTGAATCGATGGGATGACGCGAGACAATCGGCGCCTGTTTTCCGAGCCAGGATTCGAGACGCAGCATGGCTCCGCGAAGCGAGGAGCCGATACATGAGGCTTCGACGTCGCACATCGTCCGCAAACGCCGCCAGGAAACGTGCAACGACAGTCGAGCACCAATGGCCGACCGAGACAGAAGTCTAGCGATAAAGAACGCATTGGAGGCCTGCATCAAGCAAACAGGTTTCCCAATTCGGCCGACAATACCCGTCATCGCGGAGCGTGCCGGTCTCAACTTTCACGTTACCGGCTACTTGATAGAATGCGACAACAAGCTCAAGAGCGCTCTTCTCCAAGCTAGACAGGAAATGCCGCATCGACGTTTGGAATGGGCAATTGCGAAAATCCGTGCAGAGGATCGTCCTCTAACGGTCAACACTCTGATGAAGCTCGCCAAGGTCGAGAACCGAACTCTTGCTCGAGATGCGATCGACCGCAACGAGACCCCAAAACGACGATCAAAAGATAGAAACAAAAACCCGTAACACGATATATTTAGTCAGCTTCGGCTATTCCCTGAAAACAAGCGGCTCCCGGGCAACGCAAAAATCCTGTAACTTTAGGCAATTGAAGTCTGCTACCCTCGCCGCTTCACCACCCCTTAGCATTCAACTCGATGGAAACCCCTTTCAATGATCGTGGCGTGTCGGTCACGCGCAATGCCCTCTCGTCGGCTGGCCAGGTTTTTCCGCTGCGCGACATCGTCGGCGTGCAGGTCGTCACCGTGCAGAAGAACAAGGTCCTGCCGCTGACGATTTCGCTGCTCGGCCTCGTCGGCGCAATTGTCGGCGCAATCTTCCGCTCGCCGGTGGGCATCGTGTGTGGCGTCATGCTGATCGTGGTCGGCTGGCTCACTTGGGTGACGCAGGACATCACTCACCGTCTGATGGTGCAGACAGCCGGTGGTGAACGCGAGGCGTTGATGAGCACCGATCGCGAATTCGTCGAGCGTGTCAGCGCGGCTGTGAATGAAGCGAAAGCAACGGCGGCAGCTCCAATCCAAAAGGCTTGAAACGGCTGGGCGCCGGACGCTGCGTCGGCGCCCGGCACAGGTCTGCCCTCGCGCGCCGACGCGGCCACCCACAGACGCCTCCATATCGTCCGCGTTAACAAGATTTTGATGACAGCCAAGGCAGCTTTTGCGTGCCGTTGAGCCAAGCCCGGCTAGAGTGATCAGGTGTCAACAATGCGCGCCGTCTCAGAAGATTGGCGCTCCCATGATGCTCACGCCCATCGCAACGTCCGCAATCCCCGCACCGCTCGCGGCTCCCGCATCACGCATCGGCCGCCCCACACATCGCGCCGTGCCGCTCGTCATCATCGATGTCACGATACCCGGCATTTCGTCGGCCAACGGACGGCGCGCGCTGCATGCAGCACTCGGCGACGATCTGCGTCTGTACGTCGTCACCATCGACCGGCAGCAAGAGCGCGTGACCTTCCGCGTCGAAGTCACCTCGCGCACTCTCGACGACGTGATCGGCGTGCTGACCGCCGCGCTCGATCGCGCCACGCTGGGCCGCGCGCAGACCACGGTAATCCGCCGCCCACGCGACTACTGATTGACCGACGATACGAACGCCGATCGACGTTTGTGCGCGCAGTCCGCTCGTCGCGCGCGCAGCCTTTACACATCTTTGCAATCACACGCGAGCGGCCATGTAGAGTCGCCGCTCCTGTTATCGCGTGTTCCCTTCCGCAGGCCTGCGCAAGCATTCGCGAGCATGTGGCTTCCCCGCTCCTGCCGCCGCGGGCATGCCCGTGAAATGGCCGCGCGCGCTGTCCGCCCACGGCTCCCGCTGTGATGCCTCGTCCTGGGACCGCGCCTTTCTTGCGAAGCGTGATCTATGTCCCTGTCGTCTCCCGATGCCGCGCGCCGGCACATTCGCCCGAATTGGCGTGCGCGTTTGCATGCCCGCTTGCATGCTCATTGGCGCCGTCTCACTGCGACAGTGCTGTTTGCAGGCGTCGCGCTCGCCGCCTTGTCCGCCTGCTCCACCACCTTCCCGGTCCCCACGCCGCCGGCGCAGAATGCCGCGCTGATCAACGGCGGCAACGACGGCCTGCTGATTCCGCTGCACGTAGAGCGTGCCGACCAGGATCACGCGCGCCTCGGCCTGCCGATCGAGCTCGACGGCAAGCCGCTCTACGTCGCGTTGGACACGGGCACGCAAGGAGTGCGCATTCTGAAGTCGACGCTGCCGGGTTCGAACTACGCGCGCGCCGGCGACGTGACGTCGTTGTCGTTCGCGAACGGCGCTGAAGTGGTAGGCGCGGCGGTGACGTTGCCGTTCAGCGTGGGTGGCACGAAGCCGGCGCCGATCGCCGCGCAAGCGGTCGATGTGGTGCGCTGCCTGCCGACAGCGAAGCGTTGCGTTGCGATGGACGGCTACACCGGCGAATTCGGTTGGGCCTTCTCGGGCATCGCCGGCATCGGCGCCGAGCTGCCTGGCGAGGACTGCTGCACGCAGCCGCTGCGCGCGTTGCCGGGCAACATTGGGCAACGCTATCTGGTGCGCTCGAACGTCACGAAACCCTACCTTGTACTGAGTCCGTCGGGCGCGCTGACGAAGGGTTACACGATGCTGCCGATGACCGCGTCGAACGACGGTGCGACACAGTGGCCCAGAGGCTGCGTGCGGGTCGCCGACAAGATGACGTTCTGCGCGCCGCTGGTGTTCGCCACGGGCAGCTCGGGCATGATCCGCATCGAAACCGACAAGGCGCCGAACTGGACCGGCGACGACGATATCGGCAAGACCCTCAATCAGGGCAACTATGAAGCGGCGATCGGCGTGGGATCGTGGGTGCATCGCTACGAGAACGCGCAGGTCACGATCGTGAAAGCGAAGCCGGACGCGAACCGCATCGTGGTCGGTCTGATGGCGATGCAGAACATCGACGTGCTGTTCGATTTCCAGCGCGGCCAGTTGGGTTTGCATGCGGCGAACGCGAGCGAAAGCTTCGCGCCGTGACGTTGCGCTCGCGATTAAAAATGCCGTGCGATTCAAGCAATGAAACGCACGGCCTTGTCATCTGTCAGGCGCTCACGCGAAACGCAAGCACACGCATACCGCCGTCACTCCAGACTAAGCGGATTCACATGCCAGATATCGCGCGCGTATTCGCCGATCGTGCGGTCCGACGAAAACTGCCCCATCCCCGCGACATTCTCGATCGCGCTTTCGGCCCACGCACGTTTGTCGACGAAGCGCGCATCCACCTCCTCCTGTGCCTTCGCGAACGCGGCGAAGTCGGCCAGCACCATGTAATGGTCGCCCCAGTCGACCAGCGTGTGGAAAATATCCGAGAAGCGCAACGGATCGTCCGGCGAAAAGAAGCCTGAGCGGATCTGGTCGAGCGCCATGTGCAGGTCCGCGTTCTCTTCGTAGACGTGGCGCGGCCGGTAACCGCTCGCGCGCAGGTCGTCCACCTCGTCGGCGGTATGGCCGAAGATGAAGATGTTCTCGCGCCCCACCGCGTCGCAGATCTCGATGTTCGCGCCGTCCATCGTGCCGATCGTCAACGCGCCGTTGAGCGCGAGCTTCATGTTGCCGGTGCCGGACGCTTCGGTGCCGGCCATCGAAATCTGCTCCGACAGGTCGGCCGCCGGAATGATCATCTCGGCCACGCTCACGCCGTAGTTCGGCACGAACACCACTTTCAGCCGGTCGCCGATCAGCGGATCGTGATTGACCTTCTCGCTGACGTCGCCGATCAGCCTGATGATCGTCTTCGCCATCCGGTACGCGGACGCGGCCTTGCCGGCGAACAGCACGACGCGCGGCACCCAGTCGCGCTCGGGGTTCTCGCGAATCTGGTTGTAGCGCACGATCACGTGCAGCACGTTCAGCAGTTGGCGCTTGTATTCGTGAATACGCTTGACCTGCAGATCGAACAGCGCATCTGGATTGAAGTGCAGTTTCGTGTGCTGCGCGAGGCGCTGCACGAGCCGCAATTTGCTTTGCCGCTTCGCGTCGCGGAACGCGTCGATAAAGCCGCTGTCGGTGCGCAGGTTGCGCAACTGCTCCAGCTCGAACAGATTGCTGCGCCAATGCTTGCCGATCCGCTGATCGATCAGCGACGACAGCGAAGGGCTCGCTTGCGCGAGCCAGCGGCGCGGCGTGATGCCGTTGGTCACGTTGGTGAAGCGGTCCGGATAGATGCGCGCGAAGTCGGCGAAGATGTCGCGGGTCATCAGTTGCGAATGCAGCTTCGACACGCCGTTCACCTTCTGGCTTGCGACGATCGCCAGATACGCCATGCGCACGCGCCGCTGCCCATATTCGTCGACCAGCGAAATGCGGCGAATCATCTCGGCGTCATGACCCGAATGCTCGCTCACATGCTTGAGAAACTGCGCGTTGATCTCGAAGATGATCTCGAGATGCCGCGGCAACAAACGCGAGAGCATCTCGACGTCCCATGTTTCGAGCGCTTCGGGCATCAGCGTGTGGTTGGTGTACGAGAAGATCTGCGTGACGTGTTTCCACGCCTTGTCCCACGGCAGATGATGAACGTCGACCAGCAGACGCATCAGCTCGGGAATCGCCAGCACGGGGTGCGTGTCGTTCAGATGCACCGCGACCTTTTCGGAGAAGCGCCCGAACGTGCTGTGCGTGCGCTGATAGCGGCGGATCAGATCCTGCATCGTCGCGGACACGAAGAAGTACTCCTGGCGCAGCCGCAGTTCGCGGCCGGCGGGCGTCGAGTCGTCCGGATACAGCAGGCGCGAGACGTTCTCCGACATGTTCTTCGTGTCGACCGCATTGCGGTAGTCGCCACGATTGAACGCGCTGAGGTCGATCTCATCGGTGGCGCGCGCCGACCATAGCCGCAGCGTGTTGGTCGCGTCCGTCGCGTAGCCGGGAATCACGGTGTCGTACGCGGTGGCGTTCACATGCTCCGTGTCGATCCATTCGACCAGTTCGCCACGCTGCACCGTGCGCCCGCCGAAGTGGACCATGTACTTGATTTCGGGCCGTGGAAACTCCCATGGATTGCCCGCGCGCAACCAGTAGTCCGGCGCTTCGACCTGCTCGCCGTTGACGATCTCCTGACGGAACATGCCGTATTCGTAGCGGATGCCGTAGCCGAAGCCCGGAATGCCGAGCGTCGCCATGGAATCGAGAAAGCAGGCGGCGAGCCGGCCGAGACCCCCGTTGCCGAGCGCGGCGTCCGGCTCGATATTGATCAGCGTCTCCATGTCGACGCCGAGACTCGCGAGCGCTTCCTTCATCTGATCGTGAATGCCGAGCGCCAGTAATGCGTTCGTAAAGGTCCGGCCGATCAGGAATTCCATCGACAGGTAATAGACGCGCTTCACGTCCTGTTCGTATTGCAGGCGCGTGGTTTTCATCCAGCGCGCCACCAGCCGGTCGCGCACGGCGAGCGCCGCGGCATGCAGCCAGTCATGGGGATGCGCGGTGACAGCGTCCTTGCCGACGCCGTACATCATGCGGTTTGAAATGGAGCGCCGTAGCGCGTCGACGGTACTGTTGAGCTGGTCGAATTCCAGATCGACGGCTGTCATCGAAGCCTCCGGAGGTAAAAGCGCCGCGGCATACGCGAACCGCATGGGTGACGGACGGGAGGCGCGTGCCGTTCAGGCGGGTTAAAAAACAGAGTAGAACATTTTACGGCTGCCGCACACCGGCGAGCGCGAGCAGGGGGTTCATGCACATGCCATGCCCGCCGCGACGCGCGAGCATCGCGGCTTTTCGCACGGACACGGTGCAAGCAGCACGTAAGCGGCACTGCGCGCGTGCATCGAGCGGCATGAAAGAGGTCATAGCGAGGCCACGGCGAAATCAACGCTGGCGAGATGCGCCACGCGCATCGGATCATGCATAGCGCCATTATTTTTTCACCGCGTGACGCGTGGATGAATTCGGTCGAACACTTCGGTATGTGATCAAATCGGGCCGCCTCGTCTGCTGAACTGTTTGTGCCGGATCGCGTGTGACAGAGTGTGCGCGGATCAGTTCGAAGAGATTGCGCGGACTTGACCGTTAGTTGCGTCATGCAAGTAAGGTCACGTACGTTGGGTCAAGCCGATTCGCACACCGGTCCAGTCCTGCCCGCGTCCCAGCAGGATTTCCGCGTCTCTGTAACAATCGCTACATTCCGCTGCGCGCTGCCCGCCTTGATCGCCTGCACCAGACGGCGCGCGCCTCTCGCCACGCAACCCCGCCGCTT
This sequence comes from Paraburkholderia sp. RL18-085-BIA-A, assembly GCF_046027075.1. NCBI lineage: Bacteria > Pseudomonadati > Pseudomonadota > Betaproteobacteria > Burkholderiales > Burkholderiaceae > Paraburkholderia > Paraburkholderia sp. RL18-085-BIA-A. The sequence continues at coordinate 21,550 of NZ_JARESU010000053.1, forward strand.
GCACGCCGCGTCTTTGGACCGGCCGCCGCATCGGCATGCATAACCCGACGAGCCACGCCTTGTCCGACAAACTCAGCGCCACCGCCGCGCAGCCTTTCCCGGCCGACGGCCCGATGTCCGCCGCCAACCGCCGCGCGATGGCCGCGATCATGCTCGCCGTCGCCCTCGCCACGCTCGACACCGCGATCGCCAACACCGCCCTGCCCGCCATTGCGGCGGATCTGCATGCGGCGCCCGCGGCGTCGGTGTGGATCATCAACGCGTATCAGCTCGCGATGGTGGCGACACTGCTGCCGCTCGCCGCGCTCGGCGATATCGTCGGGCACCGGCGGATTTACATCGGCGGCATTGCGTTGTTCACGCTGGCCTCGCTCGCGTGCTCGATGGCTTCGACGCTGCCGTTACTCGCCGCCGCGCGCGTGATGCAAGGCCTCGGCGCGAGCGCGATCATGAGCGTGAATACCGCGCTGATCCGCTTTCTCTATCCGCCGCACAGGCTCGGACGCGGGCTCGGCACCAACGCGCTGGTGGTCGGCGTGTCGTTCGCGGTCGGGCCGACGGTGGCGTCGCTGATCCTGTCGGTTGCCGCGTGGCCCTGGCTGTTCGCGGTCAACGTGCCGCTCGGCCTGCTCGCATTGGGCTTTGCATGGCCGGCGCTGCCGCAAACCGAACGCGGCAAGCACAATTTCGATCCGGTCGCGGCGCTGCTCAACGTGATCACCTTCGCCGCGCTGATCTTCGCGCTCGGTGAGGCGGCCCAGCGATCGCCGACGCAACTCGTGCTGAGCGCGGCGGCGATCGCGGTGGTGTTCGGACTGCTGCTGATCCGCCGTGAAGCGGGCCATCCGGCGCCGATGCTGCCCGTCGATCTGTTCAAGCGGCCAGTGTTCGCGCTGTCGGCGGTGACGGCGGTGTGTTCGTTCGCCGCGCAAGGACTCGCGTTCGTGTCACTGCCGTTTTATTTCGAGGACGTCCTGCATCGCAGCCAGGTCGAAACCGGCTTTCTGATGACGCCGTGGCCGGTGGTGGTGGCGCTGGCCGCGCCGCTCGCGGGCAGTCTGTCGGACCGCTATCCGCCCGGCCTGCTCGGCGCGATCGGGCTCGCGGTGATGTCGGCGGGGATGGCGTCGCTGGCGCTGTTGCCGGTGCATCCGCACGTGCTCGACATCGGCATCCGGATGGCGATTTGCGGCGCGGGCTTCGGCTTCTTCCAGTCGCCCAATCTGAAGGCGCTGATGGCGAGCGCGCCGCCCGAACGCAGCGGCGGCGCAAGCGGCATCGTCGCGACCGCGCGGCTGCTGGGGCAGACCACCGGCGCGGCGCTGGTTGCGTTGAGCTTCGGAATTGCCGGCCGCCATGGCCCGACGCTTGCGCTCGGCACGGGCGCGTTCTTCGCCGGCGCGGCGAGCCTTGCGAGCGGACTGCGACTGCTGGCGCCTTCGCATCGCGCGGGTGGACACGTGAAAGCGTCGGCGAAATGAAAAGCGGGCGCGCTGCGGCGACAGCGCGCCCGCTTTACGAATCGACCGCTGATCGAGTGCCGGTCAACGCGCCGCGAAATACCCCTTCACTGCGGCGATGAACGTATTGATGTCCTCACGCGACACGTCCTTATGCGTGACGAAACGCGACGCGTACAGCATCTGCGTGAGAATGCCGCGCTCTTTGAGCCACGCTTCGAGCGGCGCGCAATCCTGCTGCGGAAACTGCGCGAACACCATGTTGGTGGCGACCGACTGCACCTTGACCTGCTCGATCGCTTCGAGACCCGCCGCCAGATGCGCGGCATTCGCGTGGTCGTCCGCGAGGCGCTCGACGTTGTGATCCAGCGCGTACAGGCAGGCCGCCGCCAGCACGCCTGCCTGGCGCATGCCGCCGCCCAGCACCTTGCGCCAACGGTGCGCCACGTCGATCAGCGCCTGGCTGCCGACCAGCACCGAGCCCACCGGCGCGCCCAGCCCCTTCGAAAAACAGATCGACACGGAATCGAACGGCTCGCATAGAGCTGCGACCGGCTTGCCCGACGCGACTGCCGCGTTATAGACGCGCGCGCCGTCGAGGTGGGTCGACAGGCCGCTCTGACGCGCGAGCTGCACCGCCTCGGCGACATATCCGGCCGGCAGCACCTTGCCGCCGATGGTGTTTTCGAGCGCCAGCAGCCGCGTGCGCGCGAAGTGGTTGTCGATGGGCTTGATCGCGGCGGCGATCTTGTCGAGCGGGATCGAGCCGTCGGCGGCATTTTCGAGCGGCTGTGGCTGGATGCTGCCGAGCACCGCCGCGCCGCCGCCTTCGTACTTGTACGTGTGTGCGAGCTGGCCGACGATGTACTCGTCGCCGCGTGCGCAGTGCGCCATCAGTGCCGCGAGGTTGCTTTGCGTGCCACTCGGGAAGAACAGGCCCGCTTGCTTGCCGGTGCGTTCGGCGACGGCGGCTTGCAGACGCAGCACGGTGGGGTCGTCGCCCCAAACGTCGTCCCCCACTTCGGCGGCCGACATGGCCGCGAGCATCGGCGGAGTTGGACGGGTTACGGTATCGCTGCGCAAATCGATCATTGTGTGTCCCTGTATGTCCTTGTGCGTCTATGGATGACAGCCTGAGAGTGCCGGCCAGCGCGATGCTGCTTGTACTGACGGAAGGATGCGGCGTCGGCGGTTCAGTCACGCATTGTGCTTTTTGGTTTATGTTTTGTCATTGGTGCGTTGCACCATTGCTGCCCTTTTCTGACAAACGAATCCGCGACGTGGTTAGCACGGGAGCGTGCGGAATCAATAATATATCATATTGTGATATATTATTGAGCGGCAAAAGCCAATCATACGAGCAGCGGCTTGCATACGTCACGTCATCACATACCATGTAACTAAGCCTTCACGTGGCGGAGTACCCATTCAAAGCAAGTCCGCTGACGAATACAAGAATGATTCATACGGATCGCGCGCGCCCCTGGGGCAGTCGCGTCCCGCTCCGGGTTCGACAATCCCGTCGCGTGCAAGGCGTTGCCGAGGCCTGCACCGCAATCCAGAGAAGGAAAAGGAGCTGCCATGCTGGTCACGTTTCAATCGAGCGCCACGCCCGATGTCCTGATGATCAGGGAACTTGCGCAGTATCTGCTGGGCATCGCCGGCAAGCGGCTTGACCACCCAGGTGTCATCGAGCATGGCGAATTGCCGCGCGCAATCAGCCGCATTGAGCGGGCGATATCCAACGAAGAGAAAGCGGAAATCGTGGAAGATGCGCTGAACTGCGCCGCGCTGAACCATCTTCGGGAGCGCGGCAGTGGATTCGCGCAACGGGTCTGGCCGCTGCTCGACATGATGCGGCGGGCCAATCGGCAGCAGGCCGACATCATCTGGGGTTTCCAGGTCGGCACTGGTAATTACGGTTGAGTATCGGCCGCTCGATCCGGGGTGGGGCGCGGTATCTAGCGCTATTTTGTAGGCTGCTGTTTCCCTTCGTGGCTGCCTTCAGACCTTTGCCGCGTCACGCAATTATCAGCATCGCGATCAGATCTTTTTCATCCTGCTTCTCTGTCCCGTGGCATCGGGGAAATGGCCTCGTCGACCGGTCTGCCCACGGTATCGGCAGGACGGCGCCCTGGCCATGACGGTCGGGGCAGGCTCGCCACGCTGAACAACGGATGGCCGATCCGTAGGGTCGTCGTCGGGAATCAGCAAAGACAGCCCCAGTCCGACAAGCGAGAAAACGATCATGGCGATGAAGAGCAGCGAATACTCGGCGGCAACGCGGAAAAAATCATCCGCGCCTACAGCCTCTATCTGGCGGGGTCGGCTATGGGATTCGAGCGAGGGTGGAGCTCGTTATTCCAGATTCTGGCGTCGCGCCCGGCCGACGTGACTGAACGGCGCGATCACGCTATGGGCCGCCTGGGCATCGAGCAACGCGACTATCCGTTCAATCGCGCGTACATGTATACGCAATGTTCACCCGTCGAGCCAACGGACAGCGCACGTGCGATGAGTTGCCATCAACGGCCCGCTGTACTGCGAGCGTTGCGTCCTCTCATCGCAGGCCCCCTAAAGCTGTTCGACCGAGCGTGAGTTCTCACCGGCGCCCGGAGTTTCCGCACCCGTTTCCGGCCCCATGGTGACCAGCACGCTGCAACTGACCCGGTCCAGCAGCAGGCCATCGTTCCTGCCGCCCCACCAGCGCGTCATCCGGCTCGTATGACGGTGCCCTACGACGATCAGATCGACCTTCAGATCGCTCGCGAACAACGGAATCTCCTCCAACGGATCACCGATGGCGAAATGCCCGCGCGCCCAGATTCCGCGCGCAGCGAGTTTTTTCAAACCTTCGTCGAGCAAACTTCTGGCCGAGTCGGTGATGAGATCGACCGGGATGGCCGAGATGATGTCGGCCCCTTGCACCCAGGAAGAATTGTTGAGCACGGAAAGCACGTGCACTTCCGCCTTGAGATCCTGCGCCAGACAGGCGCCGTCCTTCAATGCGTGCTGCCCTTCGCGTGTTCCGTCGTAGCAGAGAAGAATGCGGGTAAAAGTCGGCATCTCGTGTCTCCCTGTCTTTCGCTTCGCGGCAGCGCAATAATCCGCTTCGCAATGCACCGATGCGCCCGCTCGGAGACAAACGCGGCATCGCCGCCGAGCCGGCACATCATCAATTCATTATATGTCGCTTCGTGATACGCACAGCACTCAGCCCCGCTGCCCCGCGCTCGTCGTTCGGACTGGCCGCCTATCACTTGTACTCTGTCGCCGCTCGACAAAGCCCGCCGCCGCGCATCGCGACACCGGCGTCACGCCCCGTTGCCGAAGTCGCCTTTTGGCATTCGTGTACGCGGCGATTCCTGACCGTCGAGTGGAAGCGCGAAAGACTTTCGCAAAACGCCGCTGCATCCTGCCCCCCGTCACGTCTGCATCATTTTGTGACGTAAAGCACGGCTAACAACGCATGCCTGCAAGCGCGGCAGTATAGAAACGACACGGGACGCCAGCGCTCGCATTCAGCTCTGCTGCCTGCGCTATTAGATCATAACGTGATATATACTGATTGGTAAGCAATCGCGTTTCGAGCGGGAAGATCAAATGGTTATCGCCGACGACTTCGAAATCAGTTATCTGGTGGTGGCGTTTGCGCTGCTCGGCGCCATTCTGATCGGCAGTCTGCTCGATACGCTGCACCTCCAGAAGCTCCATCCGCGGCTGGTTGGCGCAACGCTTGGCGCGCTGCTGGGCTTTGCGTTGATCGAAGCGGTGCCGCTATTCACCTGAGGATACGTTGACGGTGGGCGCAGAGCGCTTCGCAATCACGGAGGCACCGAATGCTAGCGCCGTTTTCACGCATTCTTCTGTGCTGTGACGGCACGCCGGAAGGACAGCGAGCGCTAAGCTGCGGCGCGATGCATGCACGGCAATTGCAGGCTGAAACGCATCTGCTCTCGATCCTGGACACGACCTGCTGGTCGAGCGGACTCGCCGTGCTCGCGTCGATGAATTTCCAAATCGACGAAGAAGAGGCGAGTAAGACGCTCGCGGAAGGCATCGACAAGTTGCGCACGTGGGGCCTCGTCGCAACCGGTCACGTGGAAGTGGGGAACGCCGTCGAACATATCGCGCGGTGGGCTCAGTCGATACATGCCGTTCTGATCGTCGTGGGCCATCAGCCGCAAGGCGTGTTTGCGCGCTGGTGGAGCGGCGAAAACCATGCAAGCCTGCTCGACCGGGTGTCGTGCCGCGTTCTGTTCGAAGTCGCGGATTGACTCGTTGATTGATACATAGCTAATCGTGGAGACCGGCCATGATGGATTTTCTGGTGCAGCTTGCAGTGTGCGGCGCGGTGCTTGCAATGGTCATTCTTCTGATCGTCACACAGGAGCGACGAGCGACCCTCCGCGAGCGGCTTCTCCGCTCCGGTGTGCGTCGCCATTGGTGGAATCGGCCGCGCAACGGGCATTGAAGACATTAAAGCCTCCGAGCCAGCCGCTTCCTTCGCGGCGTCGCCACGGCATGCGCACCCCACTACGACTCGGGCCAAAGAAAGAAGATATGAGCGCCGCCCGCGTCAGCGGGCATGTTGTCCATCGGATGCCCCGTGTGCCACCTCCGCCTTGCCGAGCAGCAGTCGTCCGGCCATCTCACGAGGACCAATGGACCACCCGACAACATGTCGAGCATGGTCGCGCCGTATACGCCGACCACGGTAAACGGCACGTCACCGAAGTACGCAGCGGTTTGCCCCGCAGGCACAACGGCGGATCGAGGGCGTTGTAACGAGTTGCGCGTTGCGTTGTTTGCCCACGCGCTTGCCGCGCTGCTATGTTCGCCGTACAGGTCGGCCGCTCGCGTCGTGGCGGCACAGTGGACGACCGGAATAACGCAGGCCGCGAGGACGGCCACCCACCGCCGTTGCGAAAGACGCCGTTTCATCGCTCGATCTTTTGTCGAACTACCCGGCCGCGAAATATCGGCGGCCGCGCCGAACGGCTAAAGCCCCCAGATGATGTCCGCATCGCTCTTGCGCGCCGCGCGCATCATGTCCAGAAACGGCCATGCGCGTTGAGACAGCCTGTTACGCGATTCGCGGTGGTTGCCGGCCGAACAGTGCAGGGGTTCGACGGTCGCTTCCGCCGTCGCATCGTCCGAAATCGCGGCTTCGAGCCGGTCAATCGCGACCGGCAGTTCATCATGCACGATGACGCCACGGTCCTCGAGACGCTTGCCGATCAAGCCCAACAGATATTGCGCAAGGTCCCGGAGCATCACGACATCCGGCGATGCCGTCGATTGAAAAGTAATGAGCATGACAACTCCTTTGGAAGAGCGCGTGGCAAGCCACTTGTCGATCGGATTCCTATGCATATCGACCGGCGTGATAGCTCACGCGCGATTGCATTTTCATCGATCCGCCTACGACCATTTTATATCACAACGTGATTAAATGAAAACGGAGCGCTCATCCGGCCAATGGCGGCGCGCGTCGGCGGGGTTGTCTTCAGCGAGGAGACAAGCAGCAGGATCGCACCCCGGCAGTTCCGCACCGCAACAGCCGAATTTCGCGATTTATATCATATTGAAATATAATCACGACCACAGTGTATTCGCACTACCAGGGTTTCCCCGGTAATGTCCCCGCATAATCGACTACTGCCCCCGTCCTATCTTGTTCCGCTCCATTGTCCTTCGCTGGCTTGCCAGCTTTATTCCCGCACCGGTCACCGTGAAATGGCAGGAGCGCGCGCGCTCGTGTCTTGGCGCGCTGCTGGGGATCGCCTTCACCGGCGGCTCCATGTTTCTGCTGCTCGGGCCGTCGGCGAACATTCCGCTGCTGGTCGCGCCAATGGGCGCCTCCGCCGTCCTGCTGTTTGCCGTGCCCGCGAGCCCCCTGGCGCAGCCGTGGTCGATAATTGGCGGCAATCTCGTGTCTGCGACGATCGGCGTGACCTGTGCCAGTGTCATCGCCGATCCGACCCTCGCGGCTGCGTTGGCGGTCGCGCTATCGATCTGCGGAATGTTCGCGCTTCGCTGCGTTCATCCGCCTTCGGGCGCCGTGGCATTGACAGCGGTGCTGGGCGGCCCCGCCATCCATGCGCTGGGCTACCGGTTCGTGCTGGAGCCGATTGCGATCCAGTCGGCCGCGCTGCTTGCCGCGGCGCTCGCCTATCACGCCGCCACCGGCCACCGCTACCCGCACAGCGGGCGCCTGACCCGCGGCACAGGCGGCAATGCGGCCGACGACGCGTCGCGCGCAGGCTTCACTCGCGCGGATCTCGAAGCCGTTCTGAAGCGCCGCAGCGAAATGCTGGACATCGACCCGGACGACCTCGAATCGCTGCTGCGTGAGACGCAGCTTCAGGCCTTCTCGCGAAGCTTCAACGAACTGAGTTGCGAGGACATCATGTCCCGCCACGTGGTGTCGGTCTCCGCGACCACGCGTGCAACGGTTGCGTGGGGCCTGCTCAAGCGCAACAAGGTGAAGGCGCTCCCCGTCACGGACACCGACCGGAATCTGATCGGCATCGTGACGCGGGCCGACCTCGTCGACAAGCGGGTTTTCGGCCAGTTCCTGCCGTTCGCCACCCGCCTGGACGGCTGGCTTCGCGGCGATGCGCTGCGCACGCCAACCGTCGGCAGTGTGATGAACACCGAGGTTTGCACCACCAGCGCCACCGCGCCGATCACCGACCTCGTGCCGCTGTTCGCGCATCACGGCCACCACCATATCCCGGTGCTCGACGCAGCCGGGCATCTGATCGGCATGATCACGCAGGTGGACCTGATCGCCGGCCTCTACCGGCAGACCGTGCTCAAAGCGCAAAAGGCGGCGTAGCGACACCAACATCGCCTGCCCGGCGAGACGAGTAAAATACATCATTATGTGATATATTAATCGTTTATTCGCATTGGCAGGTACCCAATGAAAGTACGGACTCGTGGACTGACCAAAGCCGACTTCGCGCAACTGTCGGAGTTTCGCTACCAGATGCGGCGCTTCGAACGGTTCTCCGAGCAGGCCGCGCAGAGCGAAGGCATTACGCCGTTGCAGTATCTGCTGCTGCTGCACATCAAGGGATATCCGGAGCGCGACTGGGCCACCGTCGGCGAGTTGGCGGAGCGGCTTCAGTCCCAGCATCACGGCGTCGTCGCGCTGGTGTCGCGCTGCGAAGCACTCAGTCTCGTGCGCCGCCAGGTCAGCGAAACCGATCGCCGCCAGGTGGAAGTCCACCTCGAAAAAGCCGGCGAGCGCGTGCTTGCGAGACTGGCGGAATTGCACCGCGCCGAATTGAAATCGCTCGAGGGCGCTTTCCAGATTCCACAGATCGACTTCGACTAACCATGAGCATGAATTCACATAAGCGCGATTTTTCGGCCAACGCCCGGTTGCCCGGCATTATTGCGCTCGCTGCGTGCATCGGGGTGGTCAGCACGCTTGCCGCATTCGTATTGCTGAACCTGATCCGTCTGTTCACCAATCTGTTCTTCTTCGGCGCGCTGTCGTTTGCCGACCGCTCGCCCGCCGGCAACACGCTCGGCCTGTGGGTCATCGGTGTGCCGGTGATCGGCGGGCTGATCGTCGGCCTGATGGCGCGCTACGGTTCCGAGAAAATTCGCGGACACGGCATTCCCGAGGCGATCGAAGCCATCCTGTTCGGTAAAAGCAAAATGTCGCCGAAGGTCGCGATCCTCAAGCCGCTGTCGTCCGGCATCGTGATCGGCAGCGGCGGACCATTCGGCGCGGAAGGCCCGATCATCATGACCGGCGGCGCACTCGGCTCGTTGATCGCGCAATGCGTGAAGGTCACGTCGGCGGAACGCAAGACGTTGCTGGTGGCAGGCGCCGCCGCGGGTATGACTGCGGTGTTCGGCACGCCGGTGGCGGCGGTGCTGCTGGCGGTCGAACTGTTGCTGTTCGAGTGGCGGCCGCGCAGTTTCCTGCCGGTCGCGGTGGCCTGCGCGGTCGCCGGTTTCTCTCGCGCGCTGTTCTTCGGCACAGGCCCGCTGTTCCCGCTCGAAACCGCCGCGCCCGATGGCTGGTCGCTGATTTCTTGCGTAATCGCCGGGTTGTTGTCGGGTGCGCTCGCGTCTGGACTTTCCGCGGCGCTGTACAAAACGGAAGACCTGTTCGGCAAACTGCCGATTCACTGGATGTGGTGGCCCGCGCTGGGCGGCATCGTGGTCGGCATCGGCGGCTGGCTCGAACCGCGCGCACTCGGCGTTGGTTACGACGTGATCGGCGATCTGCTGCATCAGCACATCGCGTTGCAGATCGCACTTCTGCTGCTGGCCGTGAAGGCCGTCATGTGGGTCGTCGCGCTCGGCTCCGGCACCTCCGGCGGCGTTCTCGCGCCGCTGCTGATGCTCGGCGCCGGGCTCGGCACCGTTCTCGCGCACTGGCTGCCGGGCAATCAGCCGGCCTTGTGGCCGCTCGTGTGCATGGCCGCCACGCTCGGCGCGACACTCGGCGCACCGTTGACCGCCATCGTGTTCGCTTTCGGCCTGACCCACGACAGCAATGCGCTGCTGCCGCTGCTCACCGCGACGCTGATCGCTCACGGCTTCTCGACGGTGGTGATGCGCCGGTCGATCATGACCGAGAAAATCGCGCGCCGCGGCTACCACATCTATCGCGAGTACGGCGTCGATCCGCTCGAACGTCATTACGTCGACGAAGTGATGACGGCCCCGGTCGAATCGATCGACGCCGGGTTGACGGTCGGCGAGGCTCAGCGCACGTTTTTCGGCGTGAACCAGGTGCGCCGCGCCTATCCCGTGGTCCGCGACGGCGCGGTGCTCGGCGTGGCCGACCGCGCGTTGCTCGAACGCTTCTGTAGCGCGGACGGAGCCGACAAACGCAGCGCGCATCTGGCCGACGTGGTCGGCCAGACCGCGCCGGCCTACGCGTTGCCGACCGAAACGTGCCGGCTCGTCGCGACGAGATTGGCGGTGCACAATCTCGAACGCTTGCCCGTGGTGGCCGACCGCAAGACCATGCGTCTCGTCGGGATCGTGTCGCGCAGCGATCTGGTGAAACCGTCGCTCAGCCACTTCGAAGAAGAACACAAGCGCGAGCGCTTCCGGCGTTTGGCGCCATCGCTCGGCAAGCGGCGCTTTGCGCCGGCTCGCAAGACCGGCTGAACAGAACGAGGCGGTCTCGGTCGCAGAATCCGATTGCCGTTTCCACCTCGTCGGTTTTGCGCAGCGCGCGCTATTTGCCCGCGCCGCGCTCGATGACGCAACTCAGCACGAGCGTGTCGCCCCGCCCGGCTTCGGGGCTCAGAGCGGCGGTGTGAAAGTCCGTGTCATCGCAACGCCATTCGGCAACAAAGCCGCTTCTGCACTTCGCTGCCGCCCGACTCCTGAGCGACTCGCGCGGCGCGTACTCGCAGGTCATCAGGCCATTGCACCGGCGCGCGACGTCACGCGTTTCGTTGCCGTGCGGCGCTCCACAGTTCTGGCCGTAACTGCCCGAGACGATCTGGATCGTTCGCACTTGCACTTCCGACGCTCCCGCATTCGCCGCCAGAACGAAGCCGGCCAGCATCGCCGATACGCAGCGAGTGCTTCCGCTAACAAGAGCCGGTCTTGCACTCCAATGAGCAGGCGCTTCAGTCACAGTGCCTCCTTCCATTCACGTAGCGAATCAAACCTGCTAACGCACTAACGGCAGCCGCTCTCCTGCTCGCCAGCGATGCGCGCCAGCACACCGGCGACCACCCGATCGCACTGCGCGCCGCCGAACTCGAACAGGTCCCGCTCGATCAGATCCACTTCCCTGAGCCAGCGCCTCGCGCAACAGATTCCTCGCGCGAAAATGCCGGCTACGCACGGTGGCCTCCGGAATCGCGAGACACTGCGCGGTTTCCTCGATGCTCATTTCCTCGACCGAACGCAGCACGAAGACGACACGAAAAACATCGGGTAGTTCGTCGAGCTTGCGTTCGAGCAATGCACGCAATTCCGCGCGCGCGGCTGCCCTGTCAGGAGAATTCGAATCGTCTGCGTTCATGGCGTCGATATCGACATGAGTAACCGAGTCGACCATTGGAATCACGTTCTGGCGCCGTGTCTCGCGGCGCAAACGGGCGAAGCATTCATTGAGCACCAGCCGCGACAGCCAGGTGAGCAGCGCGGAGTCGCCGCGGAACTGGCTGATTGATCGATACGCGGACAGATACGCTTCCTGCAACGCGTCTTCCGCCTCGGCGTCGTTGTGCAGCGTAGCGCGCGCGAGACGATACAGGCGCCGGTTGTGCCGGCGCATCAACAGTTCGAATGCGCTTCGGTCTCCCGCAGCGACGCGGCGCACGATCGCCAGGTCATCGACCGTGGCAGGTGCCGACTGTGTTACAGCGCTGTGCGTCATGGAGCGCTCGTCAAGTTGTGTCACCGGACATTCAGTGTGCCGCGCATCGTCGGGTGGAAGTTGCATAGATAAGGATAGCTCCCCGCTCTGCCGGCGACAAAACTCCAGGACGCGTTCGGCGCGATGCTGCCCGAGTCGAACGACTTCGCGCTCGAACTCGCCGTGTGAGCAAACAGATCCTTGTTCACCCACTCGACGCGATCGCCCCGTTTCACCGTCAGCGTCGGCGGATTGAAGCGCATCTGCTCGATGACCACCTGGTACGTGAGCGGCGCAGCGCAGGCATGGGCGGGCAGCAGCGCCCCGAGCGCCGCACCGAGCACCACGGCCAGCGAGCAGCCTTGCGCGCGCACGTTACTCCAGGGCATTGCACCCATGCCGCGTCGAATCTCAGCCATTGCTCTTGCCCAGGTCCGCCTGCAGATGCTTCGCATGTTCGAGATGCGCGACAAAGGCCGGCCGCACCTTGACCAGAAGCGCTTTCAACTCTTCGTTTTGAGCACTCGGGATCAAGGTCTTGTCGAGCGCATCCAGCACGCTCTCGTGATAGGCCACCTCGTGATCGATATACGCCCGATCGAAAGCCATGCCCTTGAGCGTCTTCAGGTTGGCGAGGTTTGCGTCGCCGCCTTGCTTGAGGCTTCGACTCGTCGAATTGGGCTCCGGCGTCACGCCCAGTTTGTGCACGAGATCGGTGGCGGCCTTGTTGACGCCGCTGTGGTCGGTGACCATTTGCTGCGCAAACGCCTTGACTTCCTTCGACCGGGTCTTCGACTCCGCCAGCTTGCCCGCATCGATATCGACCTGATTGGCGGTTACCACGATCGCCGCGATCTGGGGATCGGTGGGACCGCCGCTCTGTGCGTAGCCGGTGAAACTGGCAACAGTCAGTACCCCGAACAACGTAAGGTTGATCCATTTCATGAGATGTCTCCCGATTTATCGTCGTCGCGCGCATGGCCGCGCCGACGCAGTCCAGATCCGATACGACCGTTGATATGGACTTAGATGTCACCGGGAAGAGCCCTGTTTCCACTCGCGGCGCCGATTCGGTTGGATTCGTGGAAATTCGTATGAATGGCGGCGGATGCGCGGCCGTCCACTACGAGCTCCGGCAGCGGACGTTATTTGCGTTGACTGGACGGCCGCAGGGTCCGGCGCATCCATTCGCGGCGTGCCGGAAGAGAACCGGCACGCGAGAAGACTCACTGACGGCTCAGCCGCCCGTCTTCGGCAGCCACGCGAGCGGGTCGACCGGCTGGCCGTTCTGGCGGACTTCGAACTGGATTGAAGCCACGCCGCGGCTATCCACCCCGACCTCGCCGATGGTTTGCCCTTGCGCGACCGCGTCGCCTTCCTTCACGAGCAGTGTGCTGTTCTGGCCGTAAGCGGTGATCAACGAGTCGTCGTGCTTGATGATGATGAGCGGACCATACGCTTCGATACCGGAGCCCGCGTAGACTACGCGGCCGGTTGCCGCGGCCTTGACCGGATCGCCCGGCCGGCCGCCGATCACGATGCCGTTCGACTTGCCGGGCGCGAACGTTTTCAGGATCGGTCCGCGTAACGGCCATTGCAGCACGCCTTGCTGCGGGCCGGTGGACGCCGTCGGCGCAGCGGGTGCCGCGCCTGGCGCGCCCGGCGCGACGTTGACGGGCGGCGTCACCACGCTGCCGGAGGCCATCGGCGGAGACACCCGCAGCACCTGACCTGGATTGACCGGCGAGTTCACCGCGAGGGCATTCCACGTGGCGATTTCCTGCGGCTTGCGGCCATACGCGGAGGCTATCCCGCCGAGCGTGTCGCCCGGATTGACCCGATAGTAACCGGCGGGAACCGGGACCGTGCTGAGAGTGGTCGGGCTAGACGGCGCATTGCTGTAGAACGGCGTGCTCTCCCAAGGCATCGTCGTGCAGCCACTGAACATCACGCCGAGCGCGGCGGCTGTCAGAAGCCGCGTCCCCGTCAATTGCCATCGTCTTGTCATGTGATTGTCCTCGACACTTGTTTCAATCGGATTCACTCGATGCCCAAGCATTCGCCGTGCCACCGGTCTCGCGAGCGCCGTCGCGGGCGTGGCAATAGCGTTCTCCATTATGCCGCCACGCGCGCGGGCATCGACGTTGGCCCGGCATCAAAGCTGGCGAAGCCGCTCAGACGCTGCCCTGCGCTTCGACCACAAGAATGCGCGCCGCGCCGATCGGATGAGCCACATGCTCGGTGCCCACCGAAGCGTAGAACACATCGCCTGTTTCAAGAACCGCCGACCGTTCGACACCGTCCTCTCGATAGCGCATCTCGACACGGCCATCGAGGACCGCGAACACTTCCTCGCCGTCGTTGACGTGCCACTTGTACGGCTGATCGGTCCAATGCAAACGCGTGGTGATGCCACCCATGTTGGCGATATCGAGCGCGCCCCAGGGATGCGTCGCGGTAAAAGTCTTGCTGCGAATGATCTTCATGGTGAAAGGCAGTTGGAAAACACAGAGCCGTCGGGCCATTTGCATCACGCGCGGGCCGCGCCAGCGGGCGCGACCGGCATTCCGGCTGGCCCCATTATAGGTCTGCAGGGCCGCGCGCCTTCCGCAAAAAGGGGCAGCAGGAATGATTTGTGTGATTATTGAAACCTTTGAGGCCTCGCCTATACTCAGGCATGCTGCGCGGAACGTACCGTCTGAAAACGCGTCCGAAGCGCGTCCGAAAACGCTGGATCCTGCGAGGAGTTTGGGCATGAACAAAGCCACCTTTCTGGCTGTGCAACTCAATGTCGACGACATTGCGGCGTCACCCGGTCTGGTCGAGTTGCTGAACACGCACCTCGTTTTCGCCGCCGACGTGGCCGAAGCAGCCGACGCACTGGTGCAACTGGCCAGCATCGCGGGGCTGTCGAGCGGTGTCGAGGCGAGCGTGGAGATTCCCGCGCTGGCGATCGAGCGGCTGCGCGAAGCGCTGGACAATCTGAGCGGCTACGACGAATCCTGGCTGCTCGCGCTCGAACCGAGCCGCGCGCTCTTCGACGACATCAGCCGCCGGCACCGCACGCTGCATTAGCCATTGCGCTTGCGGATTACCGCGGCGCCGTAAACGACAAAACGCCACCCGGGAAACCGGATGGCGTTTTTTCTTGCTCGCCGCCTGTCGGCCAGGCGGCGCTTTCAGCAGCTTCGGTGGGACTTAGTTACCGAAGTAGACCGAGTTACGGTCGTTACCGGTGATCGGACGGCCAGCTTGCGAGCTGCCGGCGATCGGTGCGCCATAACCGCTATTCACGGCTTGAGCGGTGGTGCCGGTTTGAGCATCGACACGCGCTTGCGCAGCCTGAAGATTCGCCGGGTAATCGACATGATCGCCCTCGGGGTTGTAACCAGCTTTTTCCAGCTGGACCAGTTCAGCGCGCACTTGAGCGCGGGTCACCGGCTGATTCGATTGAGCAAACGAAGCGACCGGAGCAACCAGGGCGGCGGCGACGACAATTGCAGAGATCAGGGTCTTCATGATGTAAACCTCCATAACTTGCTTTGTAGTGCGCTTTGGGTTGGTTCTCCGTAGCGCTTGATGAGAAGTTTAGGAGCGTCGACATCTAGGGTAAATACTTAAAACAACGAAACTCTATTTCGATTTTCGCAACAGCCGGCGGCTCGATCAGCCGTCAAGGCAACTAAAAATACATAATTCGGCAACAATTGCCACACCCGGTTTTCAAACAGGGGGACAGTCCGCCACGCCTTATGGGAAGCGCGTGACGGGTCGTCATTCAAACACTCAGCTCCAGTTCGCGTGGAAGCTGCCCGGCTTGTCGGTGCGTTCGAACGTATGCGCGCCGAAGAAGTCGCGCTGCGCCTGCACCAGGTTCGCCGGCAGACGTTCCGAGCGATATGCGTCGAAATACGCGACCGCCGACGCGAAAGCCGGCACCGGCACGCCCGCATTGATCGCGGCCACCACGACCTCGCGCAACGCAGTCTGGTAATTCTTCGCGATGTCGCGGAAATACGGATCGAGCAGCAGGTTCGCGATCGCCTTGTCCTTCGTGTAGGCGTCCGTGATCTTCTGCAGGAAGCGGGCGCGGATGATACAGCCGGCGCGGAAAATCTTCGCGATCGTGCCGAAATCCAGATCCCACTTGTACTCTTGCGACGCGGCGCGCAGTTGCGCGAAGCCTTGCGCGTACGAAATCACCTTGCTGAAGTACAGCGCGCGACGCACCGATTCGATGAACGCGTCGCGCGCCTGGCCGAGCGGCTTGGCCTGCGGCCCGTCGAGCACCTTGCTGGCGGCCACGCGTTGGTCCTTCAGCGACGAAAGCACGCGCGCGAACACAGCTTCGGTGATCAGCGGCAGCGGTGCGCCGAGATCGAGCGCATTCTGGCTGGTCCACTTGCCGGTGCCCTTCTGCGCGGCGCGGTCGAGAATCACGTCGACCAGGTCCTTGCCGGTTTCCTCGTCCTTCTTGCTGAAGATCTTCGAGGTGATTTCGATCAGATAGCTGTCGAGCTCGCCCTGATTCCACTCGGTGTAGACCTTGCCCAGTTCTGCGTTCGACAGCCCGGCGACCTGCTTGAGCACCGCGTAGCTTTCCGCGATCAGTTGCATGTCGCCGTATTCGATGCCGTTGTGCACCATCTTCACGAAGTGGCCCGCGCCGTCCGGTCCCATGTACGCGACGCACGGCTCGCCGTCCGGCGCCTTGGCGGCGATCTCGGTAAGAATCGGCGCAACGAGGTCGTACGCGTCGCGCTGGCCGCCGGGCATGATCGACGGGCCTTTCAACGCGCCCTCTTCACCGCCCGACACGCCCGTGCCGATGAAATGCAAACCTGCCTTCGCCAGTTCCTGGTTGCGGCGGATCGTGTCGGTGAAATGCGTGTTGCCGCCGTCGATCAGAATGTCGCCCTTGTCCAGCAGCGGCTTGAGTTGCGCGATGGTGGCGTCGGTCGGCTCGCCGGCCTTGACCATCAGCAGAATGCGGCGCGGCTTTTCCAGCGACTCCACGAACTCTTCCAGCGTGAAGGCCGGCACCAGCTTCCGGTCCGGATATTCGGCGATGAGTTCGTCGGTTTTCACGCGGCTTCGGTTGTACACCGACACCGCGTGGCCGCGGCTCTCGATGTTGAGCGCCAGATTGCGGCCCATGACTGCCAGCCCCACCACGCCGATTGCCTGTTTGCCCATGTGAATTCTCCAGAGTCCAAAAATGTCGTGACGCCGCGCCGGAAGGAACGTCGGCGGGACGTCGAGGGTGAAAGAATAAAAGAAATGCGCGCTTGCCGCTCGCTGGCGGGCAACGGGCGGACCGTTTCACTGCGTGCGGGCGGGGCGGCGTTGCTTCATCGCGCGCCCGGCGACGCGTTCTATAACGCGCTCCATGTGCGCGGCAACCCATGAAACATGCCGGCTTGCGTCCTCAAAAACCGTCTGTCAGACCTGTGCCGCGCCCGGACGTTTCCTGAACACCAGGCTGAAATTGTTGGCCGGCATCGCGATCGGCTCGTCGCACACGAACCCGACCGACGCACCGAGCGCGATGACTGCTTCCATGTCGCGCACACCCCACGCCGGGTCGCGGCTGCGCAACTGCTGATCGAACGCGTCGTTGCTGGGCGACGTATGCGCGCCGCCGCGTTTATACGGACCGTACAGATACAGTACACCGCCATCGGCGAGACGGCGGCTCGCGCCGGCGAAAAGCGCCTCGGCCGCGCTCCAAGGCGAGATGTGAATCATGTTGATGCAGACCACCGCGTCGAGCGAATCGACGCCCCAGTCCGGCTGATGCACGTCGAGGGCGAGCGGCGCGCGCACGTTCGGCAGGCCGTCGTGCGCGATCCACGCGGCAATCGACGCGCGCGCGTCGGCATCCGCGTCGCTCGGTTGCCAGTCGAGTCCGGGAAGCGCGCCGGCGAAGCACATCGCGTGCTGGCCGGTGCCGCTCGCGATTTCGAGCACGCGGCCAGTTGCGGGTAGCGCGTCGCGCAGCACGGCGAGGATCGGTTCGCGGTTGCGCTCCGCGGAAGGCGAATGTTGCCGCAACGCCGGATGGGATTCAGTCATGTTGAGCTTCTGGGTCAGTACAGGGTCGTGCGCACGCGTTCGGCGAGTTCACGGTCGTAGGTGGCGGCGTCGAAGCCGGTGCCGTTGATGCGCCGATGGATCTCGCCCGCGCTCGGCAGCCGCGACCGTTCGACGTGTTGCGCCGGGTCCCACAGTTTCGAACGCACCAGCGCCTTCGAGCAGTGGAAATACACCGAGTCGACGTCGATCAGCAGCACGGTGCGCGGCAGTTTACCTTCGACGGCGAAACTGTCCAGCCATTGCGGGTCGTTGGTGATCCGGCCACGGCCGTTCACGCGCAAACTTTCGCCGACGCCGGGGATCATGAACAGCAGCGCGAGACGCGGCTCGACGATGATATTGCGCAGACTGTCTAGCCGATTGTTGCCGATGCGGTCCGGCAACGCGAGCGTGCGTTCGTCGACGATCCGCACGAAGCCAGGCGCGTCGCCGCGCGGCGAACAGTCGAGGCCTTCCGGCCCGGCGGTGGCCAGCACGACGAACGGCGAGACTTCGATGAACGCGCGATAGTCCACGTTGATGTACGGAATCTCCTTGCGCAGCGCACGCTCGTGCGGCTGACTGTAGTGCGCTTCGAGCTGTTCGATGGTCGTCAACATCGGTGTTCCTTTCGAGGTGCGTTCTTTGTTCGAGCGGCGCGCAGCGTGAGCGGGCCTGCTGATTGGTGAATCACAATCGGCGAATCATAGTGCGCGCCGGCGGTTCGTGAATGCCTCGCTCAATCCAGCGCGAGGCGCCCGGCCAGCGCGCTCAGCGTGTCGGCGCATGGCGCCGCGATCTTCAGCGACAGCAACGGATCGGCGCGCGTGCGCCCCAGATTGATCGCGGCGATCGGCTTAGCCTGCTTGTGCGCCCACACGCAAAAGCGATAACCGGAATAGACCATCAGCGACGAGCCGACCACCAGCACCGCGTCCGCTGCGTCGAGCGCATGCGAGGCCGCTTCGACGCGCTCCTTCGGCACGCTTTCGCCGAAGAACACGACTGCGGGCTTCAACAGGCCGCCGCAATTCGAACACGACGGAATGCGAAAGCCGCCGAGATCGTGCCACTCCAGATGCGCGTCGCCATCGGCGGCGGCTTCGGCGGTTACGTCCAGCAGCGCGGGATTGTTCGCCTCCAGCGTTTCCTGAATCGACGCGCGCGCATGCTGCATTCCGCAATCAAGACACGTCACGCCATCAATGCCGCCATGCAGCTCGATCACCTCGCGACTGCCGGCTCGCTGATGCAGGCCATCGACGTTCTGCGTCACCAGCGTCGGCGCATGGCCCGCCGCTTCGAGCCTGGCGAGCGCGGTATGCGCGGCGTTCGGCTGCGCGTGCGCGACCACCGGCCAGCCGACCATGCTGCGCGCCCAGTAGCGCTGACGCATCGCGAGCGTGCCGAGAAACTCCTGCAAGGTGATCGGCGGCGAGCGCTTCCATGCGCCGTTGTCGTCGCGATAACCGGGAATGCCCGAGTCGGTGCTGATGCCCGCGCCGGTCAGCACGAACAGACGCGGATAGCGCTGCACGAAGCGATGCAGGTCGTCGAGCGTGTGCGATTCGAGCAAGGGGTCAAGAGGCGCGGACTGAAGGTCGGTCATGACTGGCACGGGGTAAAAACTGCGCGGCCTGAACGTACAACCTCGAACGCCGTTCAACGACGCGCGCGCGGTTTGCTCCGCCGCGTGTGCGCCACGTGCCGCGCCTGCCATTCGGCGAGCGCGGTCTGATAACGCTCGAGCGCTTCGTCATAGAGATCGAAAACACAGGGATTGCAGCCGCTATGACAACAGTCGTCGAGATCGGGCTGCACGGGCGGCTGCGGCTGCGGGTCGTCGCTGGGTGTAGCTCGGGGCACGGCGAAAACGCGTTCCGTAAAGGCGGGAAGCGCTCAGTATAAGTTGATCGCGCGCGGCGTGCTGCGCGGTGCCGCGAGTGTGCGTCGGTCCGCCGTGCCGCGCGCGCCGACTAGCCTCGGCCGACGAACGGCATCTTGCTCGCCATGATGGTCATGAACTGCACGTTCGCCGACAGCGGCAGGCCGGCCATATGCAGCACCGCGTCGGCGACGTGCTGCACGTCCATCAGCGGTTCGACTGCGATCTCGCCGTTGGCCTGCCGCACGCCGCGCGCCATCCGCGCTGCCATTTCCGTTTCCGCATTGCCGATGTCGATCTGTCCGCACACGATGTCGTATTTGCGGCCGTCGAGCGACACGGCTTTCGTGAGGCCGGTGATCGCGTGCTTGGTCGCCGTGTACGCAATGCTGTTGGGTCGCGGCGCATGCGCCGAGATCGAGCCGTTGTTGATGATGCGGCCGCCACGCGGGCTCTGCGTTTTCATCAGCCCGAAGGCCGCGCGCGTGCACAGGAACACGCCGGTGAGATTGGTATCGACCACCGCGCGCCATTCGTCGATATCGAGTTCATCGATATCGACGGGCGAGCCGTTGCGCCCCGCATTGTTGAACAGTACGTCGAGCCGGCCGAAGCGCTCGCGGACCGTATTGAACAGCGCGGCGACGCTGCCTGCGTCCGTCACGTCGCACGCGACGGCCAGCGCGCCGCCGGCCAGACCCTGCGCCTGCTGAACCACCGCGTCGAGCGCCGCCTGACGACGCCCGGCCAGCACGACATCGTAGCCGTGCTCCAGCAGCGTGAGTGCACATGCGCGGCCGATGCCGCTGCCCGCGCCCGTCACAAGCGCAACCTTTCTGATTTCCGTTCCCGTCACTGCACCTCTCCTGTTGATTGACTGGCTGCGCGCAATCGTACCGGTTTCAGCCGCCACGCATGCACGCCCGCCTTCGTTTGCCCCCAGCACCATACAACAGCGGGTTGTCGATCACAAATGCGCCGGGGGCAAGCCCGCGCACGGCGTCGCGTTGAGCGCCCCAGCGTCTTTCAGCGTGCTTTCATTTGCAACCATTCCTGATCGCGCCACGTCGAGCCGTGCATCGGTGGTATCTTTTGCGGCTGCTGCGCATCACGCGCGATTCATGACCTTCCCGCGACGAAGGAACGCCGACAGCAAGCACGCTTGATGAACGAATTCTTCACAACGACGCCTCGCGCCCAGCCCGCGCCGCCGCGCCGCTGGCCGCAAACCCGCTATCCCGCGATACTCCCCGCGACCGCCGCATGGCACGTCTTCGTGCTGGCCGGCTGGCTGCTGGCGCCCGCCGCGTGGCCGTGGTGGCTGGCCGCGATCTTCGTGAACCACGCCGTTTTCACCGTGGCCGGCCTGTTGCCGCGCACCTCGCTGCTGGGGCCGAACTGGACGCGCCTGCCCGCCGCCTCGCGCAACGCGGACGCCATCGCGCTGACCATCGACGACGGGCCCGACCCCGTGGTCACGCCACAAGTGCTCGATCTGCTCGACAGCTTCGACGTGCGCGCCACCTTCTTCTGCATCGGCGCGAACGTAGAGCGCTATCCGGCGCTCGCGCGCGAGATCGTCGCGCGCGGCCATGCGCTCGAAAACCATTCGCAGGTTCACGTGCATACGTTTTCGGTGACCTTGCCGGGCGCGCTCACGCGCGAGATCGATGCCGCGCAACGCACGCTCGAACAGGTGAGCGGTGAGCGGCCTATGTTCTTCCGCGCGCCCGCGGGCCTGCGCAATCTGTTTCTCGAACCTGTGCTGCGCAAGCTCGACTTGCGGCTCGCGGCGTGGACGCGGCGCGGCTATGACACGCGCGAGCGCGACCCTGACGTGGTCGCGAGACGGCTGCTCGACGGGCTTGCGGCGCGGGATATTCTGCTGTTGCACGACGCGAACGCGGCGCTGACGGTCGACGGAAAGCCGTTGATTCTCGCGGTGCTGCCGCGCGTGATCGAGGCGGCTCGTGCGCGGCAGTTGCGTTTCGTGACGTTGCGGGAAGCAAGGGTCGATGTGTGAGGTGAGGATGCGGGTCAAACCACGCCACAACCACTTCCGCCACCCCTACACCCGAAAATCCGCCGCCATATCTTCATCCGAGCGCACTTGTAGCTCACCAGTGCGGCACGCCTTCAAAAACACGTCATAGTCGCGTTCCACCTGATCCGCGTAGCTCGTCGTATAGCCGGTCAGCGCTTCCGAGAACTGGGTCGGACGCCTGCCGCCGGTGAGCGGCTCGCATGCCACGCCGAGACATTTCGTGGCCGGCACGGTATTTGACGAAACGAAAGCCGCAGGCTCGTCGAGTCAGTATTGGACACGCTGCGAAGCACATGGCGTATGTATAGAATCGTGCGCATGCGCCCTACCCTTCCTCAGCAGCGGGAGCCCGAGCTGCCGCTGCATACACCCAGTGTTTCGTCGGTGACGCTGGCGGCGGTCATCGCCGTCATCGCATGGATTTCGCTCGTCGCGCAAGCCGATGTCACCATCGATCGCACGCTTGCCCGCGGTCTGACCGTGTTCGACGGCCTCGCTCGCATGAGCAGCTATCTCACCAACCTGACGGTGCTGGGCTGCGCGATCTGCTTTACCTGCGTGGCGCTGCGCACGCACCGGTCACCGCTCGTGCGTTTTTTCCGGCAGCCTACCGTCGTGACCGCGGTGGTCGTGTACATGGTTTTCGTCGGGCTCGCGTATAACCTGTTGCTGCGTGGCTGGTGGTCGCCCGCACCGCTCAGGCGGCTGCTCACCGAATCGCTGCACAGCGTGCTGCCGATGCTGGCCACACTCTATTGGGTGCTGTTCGTGCCGCGTTTTCATTTGCGGCTGCGTCACGGTCTGCTGTGGCTGGTTTATCCGTTGACATACCTCGGCGTCACGTTCTGGCGCGGCAGTCTCTCGGACTTTTATCCGTACCCGTTCATCGACGTCGACACGCTCGGCCTCAGGCACGTGATGATCAATTCCGCGCTGCTGTTCGGCGGCTTTCTGATGTTGATGGCGGTGTTCGTCGGCATTAATTTCCGGCGCCGGCGCGGACGTTCCTGACGCTTTCTTTCCGCTGTCCAAAACCCTCTGCGGTACGGGCGCGCTTCTTGCACGAGGTATGTGGACGCAGGACCGCGCGATGCGGGGTTCTGCGCGACACCTTGGTGTGGCGGCGTGGCACTACGGCGCCCTCACACGTAAATATGACAACGGGAGCAAATTCGTATGGACACCAATTCAGCGGAAGGCGCGGTCAAGGAAGTCGCGGGCAAGGTTCAAGGCGCCGTTGGCGAAGCACTGGGCGACACCGGCACGCAACTGGCCGGCAAGGCGAAAGAACTCAGCGGCAAAGCCCAGCAGCTGTGCGCGAGCACGACGAGCCTCGTGCGCGACACCACAGCCGAAAGTCCTTTCACCGCCATTGCGGTGGTAGCCCTGGCGGGTTTTGTCGCTGGTGCGCTGTGGTCGCATGGCGCGGCGAATCGCGGTGATCGGCGCTAGAGCATCGGGCAAAAGCCGGCTAACGGGGGTTGAACAAAAAGACTAACGGGCGATCCGCCAAGGGCGGTCGCCCGTTTCGCGCTGGGCCGAAGCCATGTTGCCCGCTATTTTGCATACAGCCATGTTGCCCGCTATTTTGCATACACGTCGCCGCTAGCCGTTTTTCTTCCGGCGTCCCGAACCCATATCCAGTTCCACCCAGGTCGGCGCGTGATCGCTTGCATGCGGTTCGCCGCGCACCCAGCGGTCGACGCCCGCATCGCGCAAGCGCGGCGCGAGATCGGCGCTCAGCAGCAGGTGGTCGATCCGCAAGCCGGAATTCGTGTCCCAATGCCGGCGGAAATAATCCCAGAACGTGTAGACCCGCTCGTCGCCGAAACGCGTTCGCAGCGCGTCGGTCCAACCCTGCGTCAGCAGCCGCCGATAACGCTCGCGACTCTCAGGCTGCAACAGGGCGTCCTTCAGCCATGAACGCGGGTTGTAAATATCCTCGTCCGTGGGCACGACGTTGAAGTCGCCCGCCAGCACCACCGAATGGCCACTTTTGAACAGCTTCGCCGCATGCGCGATCAGATGATCGAACCACGCGAGTTTGTAGTCGAATTTCGGACCCGGCTGCGGATTGCCGTTCGGCAGATACAGACACGCCACCAGCACACCGCCCGCCGCCGCTTCGAGATAACGGCTGTGCGTGTCGTCCTCGAAGCCGGGCAAGCCCCGGCGGCTTTCGAGCGGCGCCTCGCCCTTCGCCAGAATCGCCACGCCGTTCCATGCGCTCTGACCTTGCCAGATCGAGCCGTAGCCCGCATCGCGCAATTGCTCGACGGGAAAGGCGCTATCCACGGCCTTGAGTTCCTGCAGACACACGATATCCGGCGCTTCGCGCTCCAGCCATTGCAGCAGAGCCGGCAGCCGCGAGCGGATGCCGTTGATGTTGAAGGTCGCAATCCGCAGCTTCGTCACGATGTGTCCTCCTGTCAGGCGGCTTACTCCGCCGCGGCGTCGCACCACTCCATCGCCCAGGACTTCGCGCAAGAAATGGCATCGGCTTCGTTGGAAAAGGAATCGATGTCGCCTGAATCGTGCGACTGCGGGTGCCGGTTATTCTGCGGCGCGTGGACGATTTTCGCTCTGGCGTAATAGAGGCCGTCTTCCGCATGGCGCGCGCGGCAATCGATGTGGAAATGCCTGTAATCGAACTGCATGGGCTCTCCTGTAAACGCGCTATGCCTGTTCGGCGGCAGCAGGGCTTATACCTGATCCAACGCAACGAAACGCCGCAGCGCAGCGACACGCGCACGCACGCCAACGAGCGCGCGCGTATCCCCTGCCCCGAACTACCGCCCGTCAATTCGGCACATTCACCACGCCATTGGCCGCCGTAATCGCATTGCTCCCCGGACTCGCCGCGATCGCCGGCAAGTTCGCGACGGTCAGCGCCGGCGCGGCGCCGGGCACCCCACCGCGCGGTGTCGTGTGAATCACCTGTGACGGCGGCAGCGGCGTGCCGCTCTTCAGATGGCTCCACATCAGATTGAGCGCCTGCAGATTGTAGTAATGCAGCGGCACGAAGCGCGTATCGAAGCCGGCCACGCTGAGAAACGCGTCAAAGTGCTGACCGTTCGTCACTTCGTAAAGCGACAGCTGGCTCGCGCCGCCCTCGGCCACCTGATTCATCCCGAGATACGGCCGCGACGCGTGGTTGATCGGCACTAGTGCATCCGCGCGGCCCTGCACGATGATGGTCGGCTTGCCGTGCAGATTCGCGTTCATGCGAATCGCGTCGACGCTGGCGGTCAGCGTGCCGTTGGTCCACAGTGCGCGCAAGCAGGCGGCCCCCGCAAAACTGGCATCGGCGGTCGCCAGCCGATGATCCAACGCGCCCAACGCGCCCGCGTTGTAGACCAGATTGATGCCGTTGGTCGGCGGCACGCCGTTGCCGTTGCCGAACACCGTGAGCATCGGCGACACCGCCGGCGTCACGCCGGCCGCACCGGCCGCGCTCGTGGTGCCGAAGCTGAAATTGCAGAGGTTGTCAGCGACACTCGCGCGCGCATACGCATTCGCATACGTCACGGCGACCGCCGGCACGGCCTGCGAGTCCCACATCGGCGCTTGCAGGAGGTCCGAGTCGGTCTGGTAGCCGTTCTGGTGCAACAGCGCGAGCGCGTTGACCGCCTGGGTCGTCACGTCCGTTCCCGCGATCACACCGCTCGCCGCGAGCGACGCGCATCGCGCGGTGCGAAGCGCCGCGGTGATCGCGAGCGGCAACGCGGTCAGATACGGCGCGCCGGTTGCGGCGGGCGCGAGCGCGGCGCACGGCTGCAGCAGGTTCGCGAGCGTCGTGTAGTCGGCAAGCGGTTTGCCGAACGCGCCGACCGGCACGCCGCCTTGAGCCACCGACACCTGTGCCGGGAGCCGCAAATTGATCTGCGGCTCGCCGACGACTACCGCGGTAATCAACCCGGACGTATCCTGTTCCGCCGCCGCGAGCGCCGCGCCACCGCCATTGCTCACGGACGCCGCGATTGTGGTGATCTTGCCGCTCGCATAGCGCACAGTACGTGCCGAGCCATTCAGCGCGCCGTACGAATCGTTGAGCGCCCAGTATGCGAACTGGATCGCCTGCAGCGTATTCTTGCCCCAGTCCTGCTCCGGATTCTGCCGCGAGTGCGCGTGCTTGAACGCGTAGCGATTCGGGAACTGCGTATTGAACGACGCGAGCGCGCCGCCGCTCAGATTCGCCGTGAAAAGACTCGCCTTACCGGCGGCGGACGCATCCTGCAACGTGCCGTCGATCAGCGTGACCCGATTGGTCGACAGTTCGTGCGCGCCGTTGCCGCTACCCTTGTCGGTGTAGGCCACCGCACAACCCCGCTTGAGGCCCCACTCGCCGGCCGCGGAAATCGCGCCGTACACGCCGCGCGAACCGGACGATGTCGCCGTGACGATGCACGGCTGATCCGGATTGAAGCTCGCCGGAATCTGCACCAGCATGCTGACGTTCTGCGCGCCAGAGCCGTCGTCGGCGAAGGCGAGGTATTCCTTGCCCGAGATCTTGCCTTCGCCCAGCGTGTCGTTGCCGTTCAGGTCGACATTGGGACCCCAGAAGCGTCCATAGCCGCCGTTCGCGCTCATGTCGACCAGCGCGCGATAGTTCGACCAGATCGCCAGCCGCCGCAACTCGGCAGCGGTGGGTTGCGCGGGGTTGGCAATGGCGGGAGCCGTGGCCGACGCGAGGCCGGTTTTGCCGAGGCCCGCGGTCAGCAGGTCGTCACTGTTGCCGTCGTAGGACCGCGTGGTCACCGTGCCTTTGATAAACCCCGGCAGCACGTTGCTTTGCGGTGGAGTCAGATTGTCGTCGTTGCCGCTGCAGGCAGTCAGCACGGTTGCCGCCGCCGTCACCATGGCCACGGTACGCAGTGGCCATCCAATCCCCGATGCAATACGCGTAGCCCGCCAGACTCTGATCGCTAATGTCATCTTTGCTATCTCCGTTATTATTAAATACCGTTGTATTTGCAACGGCACCGAAATTGCTGCGTCATTGTTTGTTTGAACGCGACGCTTCGGATACCGATGCATCGCTAGCCTGCATCGACCTTTCAATGGAGTCAACAGATCGTCATGTCCACGCATAACGAATGTCAGAATCCGGAGGACGAAGCCGCCCTCCCAGAGCAACCCTCACGTCGGCGCTTTCTGCAGTCCGCGGCTGCGGCCGCAACGGTCGGCGCAGCGCCGCATCTGCGCGCGCAGACCCAAACGCCCGCCGCGCCGCCGGCCCCGATCGACCAGGCCGTGCCGCCGCGTCCGGTCACGCTGACCATCAACGGCCGCGCCTATACGCTACAACTCGAACCGCGCGTAACCTTGCTCGACGCGCTGCGCGAATACGCCGGCTTGATGGGCACGAAAAAAGGCTGCGACCGCGGCCGATGCGGCGCCTGCACGGTGCTCGCCGACGGCCGCCGCATCAACTCGTGTCTGACACTTGCGGTGATGCACGAAGGCGAGAACATCACGACCGTCGAAGGGCTCGCGACGAACGATGCACTGAGCCCGATGCAACGCGCGTTCATCGAGCACGATGCGTTTCAGTGCGGCTACTGTACGCCGGGCCAGTTGTGTTCCGCGACGGCTTTGCTCAATGAATTCCGCAATGGCGCGGCGAGCACCGCGACGGCCGATGTGCGTGCCCGTCCCGCTCAACTTTCCGACGACGAGATCCGCGAACGGATGAGCGGCAACATTTGCCGCTGCGGCGCGTATGCGAACATTGTGGCCGCGGTGCGCGCGGTGCACGACGGCGGCAGCCAGACCGGCAGCGCCGGCATGCATAACGCGATCGGTGTCGGTGCGATAGGCGACGGGCGTGGCGACGAGCTTCGCGATGGCCGCGCGAGCCACGGCATCGCATAAGGAGCGACCAACATGGATGCGATCTCCTACGAACGTGCCGGCGACATCGCCAGCGCGGTGCGCGCGGCGCAGCAACCGGGCACCGTCTTCATCGGCGGCGGCACCAATCTGCTCGATCTGATGAAGGGCGGCGTGGCGCGGCCGGTGCGGCTCATCGACATCACGCATATCAACGGACTCGACACGGTGACGACGCTGCCCGATGGCGGCATCCGTATCGGCGCGCTGGTGCGCAATAGCGATGCGGCGAATCACGCGCTGGTTCGCGAGCAATACCCGTTGCTGTCGCAAGCGCTGCTGGCGGGCGCGTCCGCGCAATTGCGCAACATGGCAACGGTCGGCGGCAATCTGCTGCAACGTACCCGCTGCGGCTACTTCTACGACACGGCCTTCACACAGTGCAACAAGCGCACGCCGGGCAGCGGCTGCGCGGCGCTCGACGGCCGTAACCGCACGCACGCGATTCTCGGCGCTAGTCCGCAATGCATCGCCGTGAATCCGTCGGATATGAGCGTGGCGCTCGCCGCGCTCGACGCGGTCGTGCGCGTGAGCGGCCCCGTCGGCGAGCGCACCATTGCGTTCGCCGACTTCCACCGCCTGCCTGCCGACCGGCCCGATGTGGATACCACCTTGCAGCCCGGCGAACTGATTACCGCGGTCGATCTGCCGCCGCCGCTCTTCAGCGCGCACTCCCACTATCTGAAAGTGCGTGACCGCGCCAGTTACGCATTTGCGCTGGTGTCGGTGGCCGCCGCGTTGCAGATGGACGGCGAGCGCGTGCAGACCGCGCGTATCGCGCTGGGCGGCGTCGCGCACAAACCGTGGCGTGCGAGCGCCGCCGAACAGATGCTCAACGGTCAGCCGCTCTCGCAGGCGACGCTGAACAACGCTGCCGCCGCCGCGTTGCGCGACGCACGGCCGCAGCACGAGAATCGCTTCAAGGTGCAGCTCGCGCAACGCGCGATCGTGCGCGCCGTCAACCAGGCCGCCGGCCGCGATGGAGGTGTGGCATGAACCTGATCGGTCAACCGGTCGACCGCATCGACGGTCTGCTCAAAGTCACCGGCGAAGCACGCTATGCCGCCGAATTCCCCGAAGCCCGTCTCGCGCATGCGGTGCTCGTCACCAGCACGATTGCGTGCGGCACCATCGCATCGATCGACGCGAGCCGCGCGCAAGCAGTGCCCGGCGTGCTGCTGGTGATGACGTATCAGAACGCGCCGCGCCTGCCGAACGGCGGCAAGCCCGCGCTGGCGCCGCCGGCGGGCAGGCGGCTGTCGCTACTACAGGACAACGAGGTTCACTACAGCAACGAGCCGGTCGCGGTGGTGGTCGCCGACACGCTCGAACATGCGACCGATGCCGCGCGTCAGTTGCGCATCGTCTATCAGAGCAGCGCCGCGACCGTCGACTTCGCGCAGGCCAAACCGAACGCGCACGCGCCGGACAAGCCGCAAGGCCGACAAACCGACACGCAGCGCGGCAGCTTCGAAGACGGCATGCAAAGCGGCACGGTCCACGTGAATGCAACCTACACCACGCCGATCGAGCATCACAACCCGATGGAACCGCACGCCACGATGGCGCGCTGGGACGGCCCGCACCTCACGCTCTACGATTCGACGCAAGGCGTGAGCGGCGCGGCGCAGGCCGTCGCCAAAACGTTCGGCATCGCGCCCGGCGACGTGCGCGTGATCTCGCCGTTCATCGGCGGCGGCTTTGGCTGCAAGGGCTCGTCGTGGTCGCATGTGTCGCTGTGCGCGATGGCGGCGAAGCAGACCGGACGTCCGGTGCGGCTCGTGCTCGAACGGCCGCAGATGTTCGGTCCGGTCGGCGCGCGTCCGCGCACCGAGCAGCACTTCACGATCGCCGCCCGTCATGACGGCACGCTGACGGCGATGCGCCACGACAGCTTCTCCAACACGTCGACGATCGAGGACTGGACCGAGACCTGCTGCATGGTCACGCGCATGCTGTATGCGGTGCGCAATCAGGTGACCACGCACCGGCTCGTGCCGCTCAATCTCGGCACGCCGACCTTCACGCGCGCGCCGGGCGAAACCACCGGTTCGTTCGCGCTCGAATCGGCGATGGACGAACTCGCGGCTGCATTGAAAATGGACCCGCTCGCGCTGCGTCTGAAGAACTACGCCGAGGCCGACCCGCAGGAAAACAAGCCGTGGTCGGGCAAGTCGCTGCGCGAGTGCTATCAGATCGGCGCGCAGAAATTCGGCTGGTCGCGGCGCACTGCCGCGCCGCGTTCGATGCACGACGGCCGCACGCTGATCGGCATGGGCATGGCGACCGCCGCGTATCCGGCCAATCGCAGCGAAGCCTCGGCCATCGCGCGGATTTTGCCGGACGGCACCGCGATGGTCGCTTCGGGCACCCAGGATCTCGGCACCGGCACCTACACCGTGATGACCCAGGTGGCCGCCGACGCGCTCGGCTTCGCGCCGGAGAAGATCCACTTCGCGCTCGGCGATTCGACGCTGCCGCGCGCGCCGGGGTCGGGCGGATCGCAGTCGGCGGCCAGCGTGTCGCCGGCCGTGCGCGATGCGGCCAGCCAGGCGCGCAGTCAGTTGATCGCGCTGGCGCTCGCCGATCCGGCTTCGCCGGTGCACGGCATCGCGCTCGACGACATCACCGTGGATAACGGCTGGGTGGTGAGCCGCACCCAACCGGCGAGGCGTGATCCGGCCGCGGCGATCATCGCGCGCTCGGGCGGCAAGCCGATCGAGGCGACCTCGACGGTAAAGCCCGGCGACGAGAAACAGAAATACTCGTTTCACTCGTTCGGCGCGGTGTTCGTCGAAGTGCATGTCGACGCCGAGCTCGGCACGATCCGCGTGCCGCGCGTGGTCGCCGTGTATGACGTGGGGCGCGTGCTCAACCAGAAGACCGCGCGCAGCCAGATGATGGGCGGCATCGTGTGGGGTGTGGGGGCGGCGCTGCAGGAGGAGAGCTCTCTCGATACGCGTTATGGGCGCTTCACTAACTCGAACCTCGCGGAGTATCACGTGCCGGTTAATGCGGATATTGGGTCGCTCGATATTACGTTCATCGATCGGCCGGATCCGTATATCAACTCGCTGGGGGTGCGGGGGATCGGGGAGATCGGGATTACCGGCGTGCCGGCGGCTATCGCGAATGCGGTGTATCACGCAACCGGGGTAAGGGTGCGGGATTTGCCGCTTACGCTGGATAAGGTGATGGGAGCGACGATGGTTTGACCCGGCTGGTGGTTGCGGGGCGGGTTTTCCGGGCCGGTTTTCCGGCTGCGTTTTCCGGTGGCGGTCGTTGGTGGCATCTGCCGCTGACGGTCGTCCATCGCGCTCGCATTTTCACCGCGACACCTCGCCCTCCGTCATGCACCTGCATTCGCACTTGCCTGGGCCCGCGTTGCATCGCACAATCGGTCTCATTGTTCCCCACCTGTGTCCGCCCATGCCCTACGCCTCGCTCGCTACTGGCGTGTTGCTCGCCGCCGGCTTCGGTTCGCGCTTCGATCCGGAAGGTCTGCACAACAAACTGCTCGCGCGGATGCCTGACGGCACGCCGGTCGCGCATGAGTCCGCGCATCGGCTGCTGCGGGTCGTGACGCGGGTGCTGGCCGTGGTGCGGCCGGGCTCGGACGCGCTCGCGCGTCTTTTGAACGACGCCGGTTGCGACGTGGTGTTCACCGCCGACGCCAACCGTGGCATGGGCGCGAGCCTCGCCGCCGGCATCGAGGCGAGCGACGACGCCGAAGGCTGGATCGTCGCCCTCGCGGACATGCCGCGCATCGCCACCACGACGATCGAAGCGGTGGCGCGCGCACTCGACGACGGCGCGTCGCTGGTCGCGCCGTATTACGACGGCCAGCGCGGGCATCCGGTCGGCTTCGGCGTCGCGCATCGCGACGCGCTGCTGGCGCTCGACGGCGACACCGGCGCGAAATCGCTGCTGATGTCGCAAACCGTGACGCGGGTGGATGTCCGCGATCCGGGGATTTTGCGCGATGTGGATACGCCGGAGGATCTGCGCGAGGTGTAACGGCGGCGGTGCGCAACGCCGGGACCGCGGAGTGCTGCGCGGGCTTGATCGAAGCGGATGTTTGGGCGAATACTGCATATTCATACAGTCTTTTGTCCGCATGGACTGGCGCTTATCACACCGCGTGCATCCATCGCGCCCGCGAATCGCGAAGTCGAGGCGGCCCAGTACTGGCTGGAACAGGAGCTGACGCGGATCGCGGCGCGCACGTCAACCTGTCCGGGTATTTGGGGCAGACCATCGCTCATCGCGAACGTCTGATCGTGCCCACGCGGCATCCGTCGTACGGGCTGAGAACGGCCGACGCCACGCTGCGCGAGGACCTCGTCCAGAACCTCGTGACGGCGTTCGGCCGTGCGGCGACGCTGGCAAAGATGACTGGGAGTCAGTAACGAGTAGCGGCTGCTCTCCCGTTCGAGGCTGCTTCGCTTCGTGCCGCAAACGGTGAGGCAATCCGGGAGCCTTTCCCATATGAAGGTGAGGGTTTACAGGAGCCAACCAGAGCCAACAGGAACAACAGAGGCCTTCCCCAGGCACGCCGCTTGCGCAGGCCACAACCGCGCGCAATCCGCCCCGATTGCGCCTAAGCTGAGGTGACGCCGTGTTTTTCCCACGCGAGCCGACGCGTCCCACGCAGCCGGCCATGCATCGAATGCCTACACGCCCATGAGCGAAACCAGCCCACGCCTGTTCATTGTCTCGCCCCATTTCGACGACGCCGTATTCAGTTGCGGCGCGCTGCTCGCTGCGCATCCCGACGCGGCGGTCTGCACGGTGTTCGCCGCGCCGCCCGAGCACGAAATGCATACCGAGTGGGATACAAAATCAGGCTTCGCGAGCGCCCGCGAGGCGGTCCACGAACGCACGCTGGAGGACAACCGCGCGCTCGAGATGCTCGACGCGATTCCGCTACGCATGCCGTTTAGCGACAGCCAGTACGCCGATTCGCCCTCGATCAGCAAAATGGCGGCGGCGCTCGAGGAAACGATTTATCGCACCACCGCGAACACCCTGCTGATGCCGCTCGGCCTGCATCACGACGATCACGCGCGCGTCTTCGAAGCCTGCTGCGAAATCCTGCCGCGGCTCTCGCATCTGGAATGGTTCGGCTACGAGGAAGCGATTCACCGGCGCACGCCCGGCGTGGTGCAGGCACGGCTCGCCGATCTCGCGCAGCGCGGCATCGTGGCGACGCCGGCTAATCCGAGCGCGGGCCATACGATCGACGTGCAACGCCGCGCGCAACTCAAGCGTGAAGCGGTGAATGCGTATGCCAGCCAGTTGCGTGCGTTCGGCGCGGGCAACTACGACGACGTCTTCGCCACCGAGCGTTACTGGCAGCTGAGCGTGGGCCGTCGCGCGAAAAAGTAAGCGGCGAAGCGCGGCGGAAACGCCTACGCTAGAAGTGAATTGCCGGCGCCCGGTTCGAGCAGCATCGCCCGCACCAGGCGCGGTTCAACTACAGGGGGATGCGATGAGCTACGACATGCATACCAGTCCAATTCCCGACCCTAACGCCGATCCGAACCGCGATCCGGAGGCCGACCCGCTGGTGCCGCCGTCGCCGGGCCATCACGTCGAGGAGCCGCAGCGGCCCGATGGACCGCCGGACAAAGACCCCGTGTGAGCGTTTCGCGCCGAGCGGTTCATCCGGCACTGAAGACTCGTGAATCAACGCGTCAGTTCGCTAAATCCCTGCAGCAGACGGTCGATATCGGCGGCGTGAATATTGCCCATCGTCGAGATGCGGAACAGTTCGGCCGACAAGCCGCCTTGGCCCGCATAGATGACGAAGCCGCGCGTCTTCAGCGCGTCGTGCAGTTGCGGATACGCGATGCCGGCCGGCAGCCGGTAGGCGCGCAGCACCACTGACGACTGCTCCGCCGGCAACACGCTGCCGATGCCTCGCGCAGCCAGCCCCGCCCGCGCCTGTTCGGCGAGCGCCGCATAACGCGCGTGGCGCGCGCGCCAGCCGCCTTCGTCGGCGAGTTCGCGCAGCGCTTCGACGAGCGCGTAGTACGCGTGGACCGACGGCGTGAACGGCGTGTTGCGCTGATCCTGCAAACGCGCGAGCCGCCCGAGATCCAGGTAGTACGTGCGGCTCGCCGCCTGCGCGAGCGCGGCGCGGCGCACCAGTACGAACGACGCGCCCGGCACGCCATGCAGACATTTGTTCGCGGTTGCGGCGACCGCGTCGAGACTGCTATCGGCGAAGTCGATCGATTCGGCGCCGAAGCTGCTCACGCCGTCCACCAGCAGACGCACTCCGCGCTCGCGGCACAGCGCGCCGAGCGCCGTCAGATCGTTCAGGCGGCCCGTGGTCGTTTCATGATGGATCACCGCGACGTGCGTGAATGCCTTGTCCGCGGCGAGGCGTTCGGCGATCTTCGCCAGGTCCGGCGCGTGCATCCAGTCGTGCTTCAGCGATTCATGCGCGATGCCATATTGCGTGGCGATCTGCGAAATGCGCTCCCCGTATACGCCGTTTTCCACCACCAGCAGTTTGCCGTTTTGCGGCACCAGCGCGGCGGTCATGCTTTCGACGGCGGCCGTACCGGAGCCGGTCATCAGCACCGCCTGCCATTCGCTTGCGTCGAGGCCGTAGAGATCGACGAGACGCGTGCGGGCCTCTTCCTGCAAGTCGAAAAACTCGCTTTCGCGATGGCACAGGTCCGTCTGCAACAGGCTGTTGCGAACGCGTTCGGTGAGCGTCACCGGGCCGGGATTCAATAGCAGCATGGGCGGCTCCTTACTTCAGGCGGCGCCGATGTGGCGCATCAGGCGCGTCTTCACATCGGGCGGAGTGATGGTGGGACGCGGCAGGCCGTCCGGCGTGCCGCGGCGAATCGCGAGGCGCGCGAAGCGCGGACCGTCGGCGAGCGGCGCGTCGAAGAGTTCATCGATCACGGCCGGGTCGTCGCTTTCAACTGCCGACGCATAACCGCACGCGGCCGCCACCCCCGCGAACGAAACTTGCGGCGACACCGTGGCCTGACCGCCGGTCGAGTCGTGAGCGCCGTTGTCGAGCAGCACGTGCGTGAGATTGCCCGGACCGTACGCGCCGAGTGTCGCGAACGCGCCCATACGCATCAGCGCCGCGCCGTCGCCGTCGAGCGCAACCACGTGCAAGTCGGGACGCGCGAGCGCGAGACCGAGCGCGAACGGTGTCACGCAACCCATCGAGCCGACCATGTACAACTGGTTCGGACGGTCGTCGATCGCGTAGAGTTCGCGTCCGCAAAAGCCGGTCGACGCCAGCACGACCGTCGATTCGAGCGGAGTGTGCGCGATCACCTTCTTCAACGCGTCATGACGCGAAGCCAGTTCGCCCGCCGCGACATCGCGGAACTGCGCACACGGCACAACCGCCGCACGGCGGGTGCGCGGGCCGCTGTCTTTCAACTCGTACGGCGCGACGCTGCCTTTTTGCATCACGAGCGCATACGGGCGGCCGGTTTCATCCATGTGCGCGATCGCGCGATCCAGCGCCGGGCCGATCGCGTCGGCTTCGGTCGGGAAGGTCTCCCAGCGAATCTCCATCGTGTCGAGCATCGCTGGCGTGACGGGTCCCATCAGCGCGTGCTGCGGTTCGTCGGCGACACCCGGCTGGCCGCGCCACGTGACGATCAGCAGTTGCGGCAAACGGAAGGTCCACGTGAGCGAGGTCAGCGGACTCACGGCGTTGCCGAGCCCGGAGTTCTGCATCATCGTGACGCCGCGCCGGCCGCTGCGCGCGCCGAGCGTGACGCCCGCGATCAGCGCGACCGCGTCGCCTTCATTGGCCGCCGACACGTAATGCAGCGACTCGTCCTGCAGCACGTAGTTGATGAACGGCGTCAGATAGGAGCACGGCACGCCCGCGTACCAGTCGAAGCCGCGTTCGCGCGCGGCCTCGACGAACTGTGCGGCTTCGATCATCGCGCGACTCCGTTCGTGGCGTTCGTGGTGTGCTTCGCCGCGTTGCTGGTCGTGGCCGCGAACGGCGCTTGCGCGTGCGCGAAGTCGCCCGCGCGACGGAAGTCGTCGAGATCGTTCACGCCGCGCCAGTGGCCATGCACGTATTGCACCTCGATCGATTCACCGGCTTCCATCAGCGCGTTCAGCAGCGCGGGCATGTCTAGCGAAGCGAAATCCGCGCGCGCCTGCAACCGGCCCATTACCGCCTGCAGACGCTCGCGGCCGGCGTCGCGCACCTTCAACAGACCGACCCAGCGGCCATGCGGCGCTTGCGATGCGATCGCTGCCGACGCATGCTGCCCGCTCGACACGTGACGCAGCACAATCTTGTTGCCGAACAGACCGCGGTCGTCGGCCGCCGAGCACCATGCGAAATCGCGCACGCTGGCATTTTCCGTATCGGTCAGCGACGAATCCACCACCACGCTGAAGGCCGCTTCGCTCTCCACCAGATCACGCAGAATGTAGCTGCGAAACAGCAGGTCGCCGTACGAGATGACCGTGTCGCCCGTGAGCTTGTCAAGCGCGACCCGGTCTTGCGCGACCCGGTCTAGCGCGCACGCGAGCGACGCGAGTTCGCCGGTCTGCGCGTGCTGTTCGTTGACGACGAGCTTGATGCCCGCGGTCTCGATCGCATCGGCGCGATAGCCGCCGACCACCGTGATGTCGTTGACGCCCTGCTTCTTGAACGCGTCGACCAGCCAGCGCAGGAGCGGCTTGCCGGCGATAGGCAACATCACTTTCGGGCGGTCTTCGGTGACGGCGTCGAGACCCTTGCCGCGGCTCGCGGCGAGCACGACGGCGGCGCCGGCAGCGCGGCCGCTCGACAGATAGCGGTCTTCCGCCTCCGAGTATTCGTCGGCGTCCTGCAGGCGGAAGATTTCGTTGACGGCGGCAATGCTGTCTTCCACGTTGACGAGCGTTTCGCTCGAATGGATTTCCTTGGCGACGGCCTGCATCGCCGAGGCCGCCGCGCGGATCAAATGGTTCGCCCAGATCACGGTGCTAATGCCCGCTTCGCGGAACACCTCGGTCGGCGTGCTGTAGTACTTGGTCGGCACGATCACGAGCGGACCACGGCCGGCCCATTCACGCGCGAACTCGAGAATTTCATCGGGACGCGCGAGCTTGCTGTGAATCAGAATCGCGTCCGCGCCGGCTTGCCGATACGCTTCCGCGCGGCGCAGCGCCTCGTCCATGCCCCAGCCCGCGATCAGCGCCTCGACGCGTGCGACGATCGAAAAATTCTCGTCGGACTGCGAATCCTTGCCGGCTTTGATCTTGCCGCAGAACTCGTCCATATCGGCGAGCGGCTGCGCTTCGCCGTTGATGAAGCTGTTGGTCTTGGGGAACTGCTTGTCTTCGATACAGACGCCGGCGATACCGCGCTGTTCGAGCTTGCGCACGAGGCGGCGCACGTTGTTGAAGTTGCCGTAACCGGTATCGCCGTCGAGCAGGATCGGCAGATCGCCGGCGTCGGCCATGAATTCGAGCGTGTCGACCACCTGGGTCCAGCTTGCTTCGTTGTTGTCGCGCACGCCGTATTGCGCCGAGATCGCGAGACCCGAGCCCCAGATCGCTTTGAAGCCGGCTTCACGGACGATTCGCGCGGACAGGCCGTTATGGGCCTCCATCATGAATTCGAGTTCGTTGCTGACGAGCATCTGGCGCAGGCGCGCGCTACGGGACATTGGGATGAAGGCGGGTTGGCGGGCATTCATTTTTTTACTCCGGATGGCGGGCTTATTGGTGCTCTTTTTGCCCGGCTGGCGACTGGAAATTGGCGACTATAGCGGAATTTTCATTTATTCGTCATTTTCGACGACCGGAGTTTTCTCGCGTTGCGGTTAAGTGGAAAAATGTGCTGATTTTTGCATCCCCGTAGTATTCGAAGTGTTTTGGAGTTAATTGGCGTTTTGTGGCGCATTGACGCAGGTCATACCAGGCATGGATTCGCGGGCTTTCAAATGAAATTCACTCCCCTTAATATCCGTGATGGCCTGTATTTTCAATATTAATTTAAATTTTCGCCTGTAAATTGATTCGATATTTCCGATTTTTCCGGTCGCAAATAAAACCGGCAATTGAAAATCCAATAAACCACTTCCCACCTGTCAATAAAAATCCAATCGTAAAGCAGAAACACCCG
>NZ_JARESU010000530.1:0-734 GCF_046027075.1 Paraburkholderia sp. RL18-085-BIA-A
GGCGATGGATAGCGATGTTTCAAGCCGAGCAATGTTCGCTCAACGCCTTTTATTGCGCTAGGCGAAACTGTAGCAGTGGTGCAAGTCGGTCACCTATAGGTGATTTCACCTGGCGCATATATATTCGTACAGCGAAAATATTGGTAAGCATGCGTAGTCCGCACTTTCCGGCGGCGCCGGGGGGGGGGCCGAGATAGACATACCGATTGTGTCGGTCGAGTTGCGTCGAGCGATCAGACTCATGAGCGCGGCGGCACGGTGAGTGGCCACGTTGTGGGAGGAGTAGCGGCGC
Organism: Paraburkholderia sp. RL18-085-BIA-A; assembly: GCF_046027075.1. Lineage (NCBI taxonomy): Bacteria > Pseudomonadati > Pseudomonadota > Betaproteobacteria > Burkholderiales > Burkholderiaceae > Paraburkholderia > Paraburkholderia sp. RL18-085-BIA-A. Next base: position 293 of record NZ_JARESU010000530.1, read on the forward strand.
AAGAGCCCGAACGACTCAGAAGGGTCGACGAACGAAACCGCTCGCGCGGTAGGGGCTCCGACCAGCGCGTGCGGTTCATGGGAGGTCCGCCGCGCGGTTCCGTATGTTGGCGAATGAGGCAATCCGCCTCGTTCTCCAGCAGGAACCTGATCATGACTCCTCCCAGACAAACGCCAGTCCACTGCGCCAGCGCATGAACGACGACATGCGCACGCGCCAGCTGTCGCCGAAGACGCAGGACACCTATCTGCGCTGCACGCGGTCACCGGTCCGCTGGACCGGCTGGCGGCACCTTCGCATTGCTGTGACGTTCATCTCCCGTAAATACTCACCCTGGAGATCCGTGTCGATCGCAACCATGCAACTAACCGTCTGGCCTGTCAGCATCCCGGTCAACCGCAAACCCGTCTTCAGCAGGGGCGGACAGCACCCGCGCCGCCTG
>NZ_JARESU010000531.1:0-721 GCF_046027075.1 Paraburkholderia sp. RL18-085-BIA-A
AGCCACCCACCTTCGGGCATCCTGCCCTGCGCGTGCGCCACGCGCCACCAGACGCGCAGGCGCTCGAGCAGCACCGGCGAGAGCATCGCGTAGCGGTCCTTGCGGCCCTTGCCCTGCTCGATGCGCAGCGTCATGCGCTGGCTGTCGATGTCGCCGACCTTCAGCGCGACGACTTCACTGGCGCGCAGGCCCGCGCCGTACGCGACTGACAGCGCCGTCTGGTGTTTCAGGTTGCCGGTGGCCGCGATCAGGCGGCCCACTTCGTCCGGACTGAGCACGACGGGCAGCGTGCGGGGCACACGCACCGGCTGCATCCGCGCCATCCGGTCGGGCTCATGGAGCGTGATCTCGAAGAAGAACTTCAGGCCGGTGATCGCGGCGTTCAGCGAAACGGGTGACGTGCCGTGATCCACCAGATGCAACTGGTAGCCGCGCAGGTCCTCGACGGTAGCGGTATCGGGTGAGCGCCCGAGAAACCGGGTGAACTCGCGCACGATGCGCAGATAGTTGGCCTGCGTCTTGGGGGAAAGCTGGCGCATGCGCATGTCGTCGATCATGCGCTGGCGCAGCGGGCTGATGCCCTGGCTGGTGTGGGTCATGACTCTGCTCCCGTTGACTGACGAGGCGGATTGCCTCGCCCATCAACATGAAAACAGAGTCGGTTTCCCCTCCATTACCGCTATCGCAGGCCGGAGCCCTTACCGCGCGAGCGGTTTCGTTC
>NZ_JARESU010000532.1:0-721 GCF_046027075.1 Paraburkholderia sp. RL18-085-BIA-A
GCGAGTCGACGTCGTGAGCCGCGCCGGCTTGACGACCTTCACGCTTTACTTTCCTTCCGCTACCGAGTGACACTCTGAGTCGCCGTGCCGCGCAATCGCGCGGCATTCTTTTCTCGCAGAGTTCCGTTAGCTGCTTCGCTCAAGACGGCGCGCCCTGGCTCGCGCCGCGTCCGCCTTCCGTCCGTAAACCAACGGCGCAATCTGCGCTTGCCTCCCCAAGATGTCCGAAATGACATCTTCCCGCCACCTCGCAATCAGACGCGCGACACGAAAATGCGCTCTCCAGCTCCGAGGGAAGCCGTCGCGATCCCTCGGAGTCCAAACGTTTGTTCAACCATCGAGAGCTTTCGTGAACATCCGCTATCGCAAGCGTCTGCAGTTGTCTGTCGGTGCAGCGGGCATCCTCGTTCTTTGCGGTGCCTTGTTTTCCATTCACTCGCGGACTTCCCCCGCGGCTACCGGGTCAGAGCAGCCAGCCACGGCAGTCGATCAGGCTCCGCCTCTGCCCAATACCGTGGACCTGTCGCCCGAGGCGCTCGCGAACGTCAACTTGCAGTTCGCGAAAGCGGAGCTTCGACCAGGCGTGCATACGATTGCCGCTACCGGTGTTGTCGCTTTCAACGCGAAGCGGCTCGCGCAGCTAGGCTCTCCTTCAAGGGCAAGGATCGTTGCTGTCGATGTCGCCGCTGGCGACCATGTACGCGCGGGGCAACGGCTCGCC
>NZ_JARESU010000533.1:0-720 GCF_046027075.1 Paraburkholderia sp. RL18-085-BIA-A
CCTGTAACTCTGCGCTATTAAAGTCGTCGACTCGACGGGACGTAGTACCGTGGGTAAGGTGCTGGCTTGCTGAGCAATGGATTCCCGCGCGCGAATTAAACATGGCAACTGCCACCAGCAGCGTGTCGACAAAAATATCGCGTGCGCTGAGGCTAGACGCGAAACATGTCCGCCGGACAACAGGCAGAAGTCGGCCCAGACTGTGTCAAAACGCATTTTTGGAGCGCTAGAATTCCTCATCCGATAGCGTGGGATGAGCAAGATGAAACGATTCGTTCAAGGCGACAATCGTACGCAAAGCTTTCTCCTCCCAGAGGCGCTTGATGACTACGTGACGGACACGAATCCCGTGCGCGTGGTTGATGTCTTTGTAGATGAACTTGATCTTCATAAGCTCGGGTTTGAAGGTGTCGAACCAGCGTTGACCGGTCGGCCGTCGTATCACCCCGAGGTGATGCTCAAGATCTACATCTACGGTTACCTGAACCGTATTCAGTCCAGCCGTCGCCTTGAACGCGAGGCCCAGCGCAACGTCGAACTGATGTGGCTCACGGGCCGCCTGGCGCCGGACTTCAAGACCATTGCGCGGTTCCGTAAAGACAACGGCAAAGCGATCCGAAGCGTCTGCCGTCAGTTCGTCGTGCTATGCCAGCGTCTGGACCTCTTTGCCGAAGCGATCGTTGCGATCGACGGCAGCAAGTTCAAGGCGGTGAACCATCG
>NZ_JARESU010000534.1:0-720 GCF_046027075.1 Paraburkholderia sp. RL18-085-BIA-A
CCGGGTCGACGTCGTGAGCCGCGCCGGCCTGACGACCTTCACGCTTTACTTTCCTTCCGTTACCGAGTGACGCCCTGAGTCGTCGTGCTGCGCAATCGCGCGGCATTCTTTTCTCGCAGAGTTCCGTTAGCTGATCCGCTCACGATGGCGCGCCCTGGCTCGCGCCGCGTCCGCTTTCGTCCGCAAGCCAGTGGTGCAATTTGCGCCTGCCTTCCCAAGATGTCCGAAATGACATTTTCCCGCCACCTCGCAATCAGACGCGCAACACGAAAATACGCTCTCCAGCACTGAGGGAAGCCGTCACGATCCCTCGGCGTCCCAACGTTTGTTCAACCATCGAGAGCTTTCGTGAACATCCGCCATCGCAAGCGTCTGCAGTTGTCTGTCGGTGCAGCGGGCATCCTCGTTCTTTGCGGCGCCTTGCTTTCCCTTCACTCGCGGACTTCCCCCGCGGCTACCGGGTCAGCGCCGCCAGCCACGGCAGTCGATCAGGCTCCGCCTCTGCCCAATACCGTGGACCTGTCGCCCGAGGCACTCGCGAACGTCAACTTGCAGTTCGCGAAAGCGGAGCTTCGGCCCGGCGTGCATACCATTGCCGCTACCGGTGTTGTCGCATTCAACGCGAAGCGGCTCGCGCAGCTAGGCTCTCCTTCAAGGGCAAGGATCGTTGCTGTCGATGTCGCCGCAGGCGACCATGTACGCGCGGGGCAACGGCTCGCT
>NZ_JARESU010000535.1:0-714 GCF_046027075.1 Paraburkholderia sp. RL18-085-BIA-A
GCCGGCCCAGATCCGACAGCGCCCGACAGACGGACGTGCGAGCGGGCATCCCCGTCAGTGCCAGCTCAAGCTCGTCCAGTAGTTCCGGCAGACTCACCCCCCCGGCTCACTTTCCTGCGAACTTCCTCTTCTGCATCAGGCCGCTCTCCTATAGCCGTCGAGATACGCGCTGGCATCGCCGTCACCACAGATCCTCAAGATCCAGCGACATTTGCTTCCTCGTGTTTGCGCCAGGATATCGGCCGGTTGCATCTCGCTGTGCAGACGCCGGTTTCAACGCGCCGAGATGGAAAACCGCATCCATGCCAATCCGGACAAAGTCATCATTCTGAAGCTTCGTGGCGTGGCCATTCCTGGAGACAGCGACGTTTCCGTTCCCCTCCTGCGTCGCACGGATCACGCCGCGTTCGCCAGCATCGACTGACGGCACCCTTTTGCACCACACCGGCACGCGTATTGCGCCCGAACGTCCTCATCCAGAGGTCCGTCCGTCGCCAGCAGATATTCAATAAACAGTTCTTCACCGGGCTCGACTGGCCGGATGGTATGGATGAAAATCCGTCCCTCGTCCTCGATAGTCTCGCAGTTCGGTGCGCAGGCGTGATTCAGCCAGCGTGCACTATTGCCGCCGCGACTGCCGTCAATCACGGACCCATCGGACAGACCGAACAGGAAAGTATGGCCTTCGACGCCTTCGCGCTGGTGGCGGCGAAT
>NZ_JARESU010000536.1:0-714 GCF_046027075.1 Paraburkholderia sp. RL18-085-BIA-A
CTTGCGCAACTGGCACTTGGCGTACTCGTTGCCGTTGATACACAGCCTGGCGTTGTACGGAAAGTAGGAACAGAACTTCAGGAAGAACGGGCCGAAGTCGTCGTCCACGCAGTAGAAGTAGTAGTGGTTCACCATCGCGCTGCCATCGACCACCCACGGATAGCTCATGCCGGTGCGTGCACAACGGCGCCGCTCGGTGCGCACCACGCGCGCCTTCTCCTGGGCGCGGCCGACGTACAGAATTCCTTCGTCGGCGTCGAACCGCTGCAGATACTGCTGGGTGATGTCGTCCTTGCGCTGGTGCTTGCCAAAGCTCACCAGATCCACACCTTGCCCGGCGACAAACTTCTCGATGCTTGCCACGAAGGCCACGGTCTTGGGCGCCACGGTCGCGGTCGAGGCGAAGCGCTGACCGAGATGCCCGCGCAGGTACCACACCACGCCGCCCACGCGCTGCAACTGTGGCACGTAAACGTTCAGGTACATCCGGTCGATGCACTCGCTCTCGAGCACGACGTGAGCGCGCAGAACTTCGCAGACATTCTGAGATAATGTCATGACTGGCTCCGGTCGTCCACGGGTCTTCGGACCCATTGAGCTTCGAGCTCGTACATCGCTGGGCACGTCCCAGCCGGCTCGACCGGAGCCACCTTACACCGCCAGCGCTCCGCAGTCACCCGTACCACTCGTCGGTCTGAGGCGGAGCCTCGTTAG
>NZ_JARESU010000537.1:0-713 GCF_046027075.1 Paraburkholderia sp. RL18-085-BIA-A
GTGTTTTTCCCAATCCGCTACCATGCGGCTGGCCTCGCCGGGCGATTTCGGTTGCAATGCCAGCTGCATGTAGTGGACGGCGATATTTGTCGTAGTCGTAGCCTCTGTCGCCCTGAACGACCCGAGGCTTCGATAGTGGTCTGCCACGCTTGCCGCTGATAGACGGGATGGCCTCGACCAGCGCCTGGAGTTGAGTCACGTCGTGGCGGTTTGCGCCCGTCAATATCACCACGAGCGGGATGCCCTGCGCTTCGGTAATGAGGTGGTGCTTCGAACCTGGTCGCGCGCGGTCTGTGGGATTCGGTCCTGTTTTTGACCTGAGCCCACAGCACGGATTGAGGAGGAGTCGACGATGACACGAGACCAGTCAATCTGGTCGGCTGCGCGCAATCGCGCGAGCAGTACTTCGTGCAACTGGTCCCAGACACCGGCGGCCTGCCAGTCACGCAGGCGACGCCAGCAACTCATGCCGCTGCCGCAGCCCATCTCACGAGGTAGCAGGTCCCAACGCAGGCCCGTCTGCAAGACGAAGAGGATGCCTGTGAGCACCGCACGATTATCGAGCGGTTTGCGTCCTGGATAACGGATTCGCCGTGGTTTGGGAGGGGGCAGCAACGGTTCGATGAGTGCCCAGAGTTCGTCGTCGAGTATGGGTTTAGCCATGTCCTTTTCGTCGTCGAAACAATGAAAAGGTTAACAGGATTCATCGAGCG
>NZ_JARESU010000538.1:0-713 GCF_046027075.1 Paraburkholderia sp. RL18-085-BIA-A
CAGGCCTTCAATGCCGCGGAGAGCTGTGTGGCCGCCGCGCTGCGCCACTTCGATAAAGCCGATGCGCCCGACTTCGAAGCCGACCTCGAGGAGGCCGCGTGCTGGATGCTGGTGCGGGCCTGCGAGAATGCACACCGGCTCGGGCTGACCGTGCAGGGCTTCGACGCGTTCAACGAGTGGTTCTGCGAGCACGTCGTCGTGACGTGATTCCAGCCGCCGAGCACAACGCACCTCACCCTGCGGAGGCTGGGCGAGGGCGGCCCGAAGAACAACAACTTCGGAACGTTCACTTCGCGACTACGTGGCAGACGTTTCCTGACGGAGCGCATTAATTATGAGGAAGCAGTTGACCGCCGCCGCAATCGCGACCTGCCTCGCGCTGGTAGCCGTCCGGGCCCAGGCGGGAACTGTCGATGTCGACTACAGGAATGCGACCTTCCGCATCGACAACGAAGACGTGAAGTTGTCGAATGGCAAGCGAGCGGTACCGGCCGCGCCTGGCTCGGCGACGCAGCACGTGACGCGTGTGGTCGGCAAGCCCGTCGGCGGCCGGCTTGACTCGAAGCCTGCTGCCGCGATATTCCTGGCGGACGAACCAGGCGGTAGCGGCATTTTCAATTACGTAGCGGTGGCATTCAGTGACTGCAGTAAGACCAACGCCGTCTTCCTTGGCGACCGCATCATGCCGCGGTCGATTGTGTTCCATGGCCGCT
>NZ_JARESU010000539.1:0-712 GCF_046027075.1 Paraburkholderia sp. RL18-085-BIA-A
TTGCGTGTCGGCGATCTGGAAATCGACCTCCTCAGACGCCGTGTGCGCCGCGGTAACGTCCGCATCGACCTGACTGCGCAGGAATTCACGCTTGTGAAACTCCTCGCCGAGAGGCAGGGTGAAGTGGTCACGCGTTCAGTCGTCACGTCACACGTCTGGGACATGAACTTCGACAGCGATACGAACGTCGTTGAAGTGGCCGTCAGACGTCTGCGCGCGAAGATCGACAACCCATTCGACAAGAAACTGCTCCATACGGTCCGTGGCATGGGCTATGTGATGGAAGAGCGATCATGACTGCCGCGGACGGAGCGTACTCGCTGCTCAAGCGTCTGAGTCTCGCTTTCACTATCGTCGCCATATTGGTGCTCTCGCTGGCCGGCGCCCTTCTCTATCATTCGCTGTCGAGCCAACTCATGCACCGCGACGACAGCGAGATTTCGGTCCAGCTCGACGGGTTTCTGGCGGCAGCTCGCGGATATGGCTCGGCGGCGGCGGTCGGCAGCAATAGCGACCTGTTTCGCGAGGAATTGCTCACGCATCCCGCAATCTCATTCGCCATACTGGATGGTCAAGGAAGAGTATTGGCCGACTCGGGCCGGCGGGACCAGAGCTTGCAGTCGATTGGGCCGGGCAATCCGGCAGAACAGCTGCCTTATTCATGCTCTCCCCCGTCCATAGGACCTTCGCGCTGCGTATTCGGCGACGAAAA
>NZ_JARESU010000054.1:0-58929 GCF_046027075.1 Paraburkholderia sp. RL18-085-BIA-A
GTTTTTTTCAGGTAGTCGTGGGAAGCCATGCGAGCGGCGCGATGCGCGTTGTGAGACGGGAAAGGGTCAATGATAGCGCCAACGGTGTGCGCGCTGGCCTTCCGCTTATCCGCGAAAACCGTGCCGCAAAGGGCCACCCGACCGTTCGGTCAGTCAATTCTTCGCATGCGCGCCGCAAGGCGATTCCACGCGAAAACGCGCAAAGCCTCGTCACAGCTCCGATTGAAGCCGTCAACGCGGGGTGGAATCATGCGGTAGAATTCTGTTTTGGAATAAGGATCGGAAGATGCACTGGCAGCCTCGGATCGCCCACTTGATGCCCGTCCCGCGTGAGTCTTGTCCCGCGGCGGAGCGTCACGTCCGCCACGCACGATCGTGTAGTTATATCTGAGCGCCGCGAAGCGACCGACGTGGGTAGGCCGTCGGGCGTGCTTCGCTCCCCTAGAAGATTCCCAGGCATTGCGCCACACGCGCACCGTCAGCCGACGCCTCATTAAAAAACGCGCGCGGTTGACCTACAGAGTCGTCCAACATGAACGCACCTCAAGTTTTCGATCCGAACGGGGCCGCCGCTGCGGTGGCCGCCGATCCCGAAGCGCGTCTGCGCGAAATTCCCTATAACTACACGTCGTTTTCCGACCGCGAAATCGTCATTCGCCTGCTGGGCGACGACGCGTGGTCGGTGCTCGCCGAACTGCGCGCGGAACGCCGCACCGGCCGCTCGGCGCGGATGCTGTACGAAGTGCTCGGCGATATCTGGGTCGTGCGCCGCAATCCGTACCTGCAGGACGATCTGCTCGACAATCCGAAGCGCCGCGCGCTGCTGATCGAAGCGTTGCATCACCGTCTGTCCGAGATCGAGAAGCGCCGCCGCGCCGATCTGGTCGAACATGGCGACGAAGCGGGCGTCGACCGTGCCGCCCGCGTCGAAATACTGGTGCAGGCCGCGCGCCGAGCGGTCGACGAGTTCGCGAGCGAATTCCAGAAGACCTACGATCTGCGCCGCCGCGCGACCAAGGTGCTGGGCAAGGTCACGGAGAAGGACAACATCAAGTTCGACGGGTTGTCCCGCGTGTCGCACGTGACCGACGCCACCGACTGGCGCGTCGAATACCCGTTCGTCGTGCTCACACCGGACACCGAGGCCGAGATCGCCGGCATGATCAAGGCGTGTTTCGAACTGGGTCTGACCGTGATTCCGCGTGGCGGCGGCACCGGCTATACGGGCGGCGCGGTGCCGCTCACGCCGTTCTCGGCCGTCATCAATACCGAAAAGCTCGAACAGCTCGGCGCGGTCGAGATGACCGAACTGCCGGGCCTCGATCGCAAGGTCGCGACGATTTTCTCCGGCGCGGGCGTGGTCACGCGCCGCGTGACCGAAGCGGCCGAGCAGGCCGGCTTCGTGTTCGCGGTCGATCCGACCTCGCTCGACGCGTCCTGCGTCGGCGGTAACGTCGCGATGAACGCGGGCGGCAAGAAGGCGGTGTTGTGGGGCACGGCGCTCGACAACCTCGCGTGGTGGCGCATGGTCGACCCGGAAGGCAACTGGCTCGAAGTCACGCGCCTCGACCACAACATGGGCAAGATTCACGACATCGAAGTCGCGCGCTTCGAGCTCAAATGGTTCGACGGCAACTACGCGCCGGGCGAAAAGCTGCTGCGCAGCGAAGCGCTCGACATCAAGGGCCGTGTGTTTCGCAAGGAAGGTTTGGGCAAGGACGTCACCGACAAATTCCTCGCCGGCCTGCCGGGCGTGCAGAAAGAAGGCTGCGACGGGCTGATCACGTCCGCGCGCTGGGTGCTGCACAAGATGCCCGCGCATACGCGCACCGTCTGCCTCGAATTCTTCGGCCAGGCGCGCGAGGCGATTCCGAGCATCGTCGAAATCAAGGACTACCTGTTCGAGACGTCACGCCAGGGCGGCGCGATTCTCGCGGGCCTCGAACATCTGGACGAGCGCTATCTGCGCGCGGTCGGCTACGCGACCAAGAGCAAGCGCAACGCGTTTCCGAAGATGGTGCTGATCGGCGACATCGTCGGCAATGACGCGGACGCGGTCGCGCAGGCTACCTCGGAAGTCGTGCGGATGGCCAACGGCAAGAGCGGCGAAGGCTTCGTCGCGGTCAACGCCGAGGCGAGGAAGCGTTTCTGGCTCGACCGCAGCCGCACCGCGGCGATCGCCAAGCACACCAACGCGTTCAAGATCAACGAAGACGTGGTGATCCCGCTCGACCGCATGGGCGAGTACACGGACGGCATCGAGCGCATCAACATCGAACTGTCGATCAAGAACAAGCTGCAACTGGTCGACGCGCTCGAAGCGTTCTTCAAGGCCGGCAAGCTGCCGCTCGGCAAGAGCGACGACGCCAACGAAATTCCCAGCGCCGAGCTGCTCGAAGACCGCGTGCAACAGGCGCTCGATCTGCTCGCGCGCGTGCGCACGCGCTGGGAATTCCTGCGTGACAAGCTCGACCTGTCGGTGCGCGAGGCGCAGCACTATCTGGTCGGCCTCGGCTACGAAGCGCTGGCGGAGAAGTTCGCCGACCGCGCCGACCAGCAACCCGACGCGACCGTGTTCCACATCACCCAGGACCGCACGATCCGCGTGTCGTGGAAGCAGGAAATCCGCGGCGAGCTGCGGCAGATCTTCAACGGCGGCGAGTTCAAGCCGATCCTCGAAGAGGCCCAGGCGATCCACAAGCAGGTGTTGCGCGGCCGCGTGTTCGTCGCGCTGCACATGCACGCGGGCGACGGCAACGTGCACACCAACCTGCCGGTCAACTCCGACAACTACGAGATGCTGCAGGATGCGCACCGCGCGGTCGCGCGCATCATGAAGCTGGCGCGTTCACTCGACGGCGTGATTTCCGGCGAGCACGGCATCGGCATCACCAAGCTCGAATTCCTGACCGACGACGAGATCGGCGAATTCCGTGCGTACAAGCAGCGCGTCGATCCGCATGGCCGCTTCAACGCGGGCAAGCTGCTCGAAGGCGCGGACCTGCGCAACGCGTACACGCCGAGCTTCGGGCTGATGGGCTACGAATCGCTGATCATGCAACAGTCCGACATCGGGGCGATTTCCGAGTCGATCAAGGACTGTTTGCGCTGCGGCAAGTGCAAGCCGGTCTGCGCGACCCACGTGCCGCGCGCGAACCTGCTGTACAGCCCCCGTAACAAGATTCTCGCCACCTCGCTGCTGGTCGAGGCGTTCCTGTACGAAGAGCAGACGCGCCGCGGCGTGTCGATCAAGCATTGGGACGAGTTCAACGACGTCGCCGATCACTGCACCGTCTGTCACAAGTGCGTGACGCCGTGCCCGGTGAAGATCGACTTCGGCGACGTGACGATGAACATGCGCAACCTGCTGCGCAAGATGGGCAAGAAGAAATTCAACGCGGGCAACGCGGCGGGCATGTTCTTCCTGAACGCTACCAATCCGCAGACCATCAACCTCGCGCGCACCGCGATGATGGGCGTCGGCTACAAGGCACAGCGACTTGGCAACGAAGTGCTGAAGAAGTTCGCGAAGAAGCAGACCGCGCATCCGCCGGCGACGGTCGGCAAGCCGGTGGTCACGCAGCAGGTGATCCACTTCATGAACAAGAAGATGCCGGGCAACCTGCCGAAGAAAACCGCACGCGCGTTGCTCGATATCGAAGACAACAAGATCGTGCCGATCATCCGCAATCCGAAGACGACCACCGCCGATACGGAAGCGGTGTTCTACTTCCCGGGTTGCGGCTCCGAGCGGCTGTTCTCGCAGGTCGGTCTGGCCACGCAAGCCATGCTGTGGGAAGCGGGCGTGCAAACCGTGCTGCCGCCGGGCTATCTGTGCTGCGGCTATCCGCAGCGCGGCTCGGGCCAGTACGACAAGGCCGAGCAGATCGTCACGGATAACCGCGTGCTGTTCCACCGCGTCGCCAATACGCTGAACTATCTCGACATCAAGACGGTGGTGGTGTCGTGCGGCACGTGCTACGACCAGCTCGCCGGCTACGAATTCGAGAAGATCTTCCCGGGTTGCCGGATCATCGACATCCACGAGTACCTGCTGGAAAAGGGCATCAAGCTCGACGGCGTGAACGGCGTGCGCTACATGTACCACGACCCCTGCCACTCGCCGATCAAGACGATGGACCCGGTCAAGCTGGTCAATCAGCTGATGGGTTCGGAGAAAGACGGCTACAAGATCGAGAAGAACGATCGTTGCTGTGGCGAATCCGGCACACTCGCGGTCACGCGTCCTGACATTTCGACACAGGTCCGCTTCCGCAAGGAAGAAGAGATCCGCAAGGGCGCGGCCAAGCTGCGCGGCATTCCTCTGGTGGCCGAAGCCGGCGCGAACGCGATCAATCCGGCCAATGCATCGGCCGGCGCGGCGGGTGCGCCGAACGGCTCCGTGCTCAAGGCCGGCGACGGCCCGCAGCCGAACGGCGTCACCGAGGTGAAGATCCTGACGAGCTGCCCGTCCTGCCTGCAAGGGCTGTCGCGCTACAACGAGGACGCGAACACCGAGGCGGACTACATCGTCGTCGAGATGGCGCGCCACGTGTTGGGCGAAGATTGGATGGCGGACTACGTCCAACGGGCGAACAATGGCGGAATCGAGCGCGTGCTGGTTTAATGGCACGACTGACGATCTTTGCCTGAGGACGACGATGGACTGCGTTTTTTGCCGTGAAGATGGCGGCGATGTGCTGTGGCAGGACGACACCTTGCGTGTCGTCCTCGCCGACGAACACGATTACCCGGGCTTTTGCCGGGTGATCTGGAACAGGCACGTCGCCGAGTTTTCCGATCTCGCCGCCGACGAACGCGATCGCGTGATGAAGGCCGTGTATGCGGTCGAGCGCGCGATCCGGCGCATCATGCAACCGGTCAAGGTGAATCTGGCGAGCCTCGGCAACCAGGTGCCGCACGTGCACTGGCACGTGATTCCGCGTTTTTCGAACGACGCTCATTTTCCGCTGCCTATCTGGGCGCCGCGCCAGCGTACGGTGTCCGAAGCGATGCTGTCGTCGCGCCGCGCGCAAGCCACGTTGCTGCGCGAAGCGGTGCGGCAGGAAATCGAACACGCTCTTAGCTGAGCGCCCTCCAACCTGTCGCTTCGCGCTGGGCCCCCGAGGGGGCCACAACCTGGAGCGGCCCGGCATTTTCTTATGAGGCCATCATGAGCGGATTGACCCCTGAGACCCCGGTGCCGACCGGGGTGGTCGTGCATTCAAAATCGCGCGTGCTCGAAGTGCAGTACGCAAACGGCGAATCGTATCGCCTGCCGTTCGAACTGCTGCGCGTGTATTCGCCATCAGCGGAAGTGCAGGGGCATGGCCCCGGCCAGGAGACCCTGCAGACGGGCAAGCGCGACGTCACGATCACGGTGATCGAAGGCGTCGGCAACTATGCGCTGCAACCCACTTTCTCCGATGGGCACGCCACCGGCATCTATTCGTGGGACTTGCTGTACGACATGGCGGTTCGCCAGGATGAACTCTGGCGCGACTATCTCGCCAAACTGCAAGCGGCCGGCGTCGATCGCGACACGCCGATGGTGCCATCCGGCGCTGCGCACGGGCACTGTCACTGATACGATTCGCCCCGATCGCCGCACCGATGCGGCTCCATATTTCAGAATACGCGAAAGGACGAGCGCGATGAGCAAAACCCACTTCGGCTTTCAATCGGTCGACGAACAGGAAAAAGCGCAGAAGGTGGCGGGTGTGTTTCACTCGGTTGCCGCCAACTACGACTTGATGAACGACCTGATGTCGGCCGGGTTGCACCGGGCGTGGAAGATGTTCACGATCGCCCAGGCGAACGTGCGGCCCGGCTACAAGGTGCTCGACATCGCGGGCGGCACGGGCGACCTGTCGAAGGCTTTCGCGAAACAGGCGGGCGAGAGTGGCGAAGTCTGGCACACCGACATCAACGAATCGATGCTGCGCGTGGGCCGCGACCGCTTGCTGGACAAAGGCGTCATCACCCCTGCGCTGCTGTGCGACGCGGAGAAAATTCCGTTTCCGGACAATTACTTCGATGTGGTCACCGTGGCCTTCGGCTTGCGCAACATGACGCATAAAGACATTGCGCTGGCGGAAATGCGGCGCGTCCTGAAACCGGCGGGCCGGCTGCTGGTGCTGGAATTCTCGAAGGTGTGGGATCCGCTCAAGAAGGTCTACGATGTCTATTCGTTCAAGGTGTTGCCGTGGCTTGGCGAACGCTTTGCGAAAGACGCCGAGAGCTATCAGTATCTGGCGGAATCGATCCGTATGCATCCGGATCAGGAAACTTTGAAAACAATGATGGAACAAGCAGGCCTGGACGGCGTCAAATATTACAATTTGTCAGCTGGCGTGGTAGCTTTACATGTGGGGACCAAATACTAGGGTTCCTAACCCATCGTTTTTTAAAGGAAAGTACGAAAATGTCCGATTCAGGTGTGTTATCTCCCCGTAAGGCTGGGCGGTCGCTGGTGAGAAGAATCGGACTGATCGCGATGGTCGGTCTGATCATGGCCGGCTCTCTCGCCTCGCTCGATGCGGAAGCTCGCCGCATGGGCGGTGGCCGTAGCATCGGCCGTCAGTCGAACACCGTTCAGCAGCAAAATCAGGCGACGCCGTCGCAACCTTCCCAAAGCAATCAGGCGATGCAGCAGCGCGCGCAACCGGCGCCCGCGCCGACGCCGGCCGCGCCTAACCGCAACCGCTGGCTTGGCCCGATCGCCGGCCTCGCCGCCGGTCTGGGCATCGCGGCCTTGCTGTCGCACTTCGGCATGGGCGAGGCGTTCGCGGGCATGATGGCTAACGTGATCATCATCGCGTTGATCGCGATGGTCGTCATCTGGCTGATCCGTCGCTTCATGGGCCGCAAGCGCAATGCGGCGCAACCCGCATATGCCGGCGCCTCGCCGTCGCTGAATTCGGGTAGCACCGGTTATGTTCAGGAACCGCGCTACAGCGCGCCGCCCAGCGGCTCGTATCTCGAACCGCAAGGCAACCCGCTGAGCACGCCGTCCATCAACCCGGCGCCGGTCGTGCCGGCCGGCTTCGATTCGGAAGCGTTCCTGCGTAATGCCAAGGTGTACTTCGTGCGCCTGCAAGCCGCGTGGGACGTGGGCAACGTCGAAGACATCCGCGAATTCACCACGCCGGAAATGTTCGCCGAAGTGCGGGTCGATCTCGCTTCGCGCGGCACGCAGTCCAATCAGACCGACGTGGTGCAACTGAACGCCGAGTTGCTCGGCGTCGAAGAGCGCGCGACCGAATACTTTGCCAGCGTGCGCTTCTCCGGCCTGATTCGCGAAGCGCCGGGCGCGGCGGCCGAGCCGTTCGTCGAAGTGTGGAACCTGTCGAAGGCGAACCGTGCCGGCGAAGGCTGGCTGCTCGCCGGCATCCAGCAGGTGGCGCAGCACTGAGTCGCGAGTGGGAGGGAGCCGGAGCGGTGCGGCTCTTCCTGATTTAGCGCATACCGTTGGCCGTTCGGCATAGCGGGCCGCGAAGCGAACGGACGTTACAATAGGAACCCGCGCGAGCACCTCGTTCGCGCGGGTTTTTTCTTGCCACTTTCGATGACCCTCGCCGCCAAGCCCTTCGCTGCTGCAATCAATCATCTGCTCGCCCGCGAATCGTGGGCTCGTGAGCGCCTCGCTCCTTACGCGGGCAAGACCGCCCGTCTTTCATGTCCACCGGTCGACCTGACACTGCTGGTGCAACCGGACGGTTATCTGACCGCGGTCGGCGACACCGAAACGCACCAGTTCGACGTGACCGTCTCGGTCCCGTCCGACGCGCTGCCGGCCTTCGTGCAAGGCGGGCAGGCCGCCGTCATGAAGCATGTGAAGATCGAGGGCGACGCCGAGTTCGCCACGGTGATCGCCAGGCTTGCCGAGCATCTGCGCTGGGAGCCCGAGGAAGATCTCGCGAAGCTGATCGGCGACGGTCCGGCCTGGCGAGTGGCGTCGGTCGTGCGCACGGTCGGCGAGCATGTGCAGCGCACTGGTCGCAACCTGCTCGACACGGCCGCCGAATATCTGCTCGACGAGAATCCGCAACTGGTGCGCCGCGCCACGCTCGCGGATTTCAACGTCGAACTGGCGCACGCACGCGACGCACTGGCGCGCGTGGAAAAACGCATCGAGCGTCTTGAACAGAAGGTCGAAGCCCGCGGCGTCAATGCGCCGGGCGGCGCCGCCACGTCGCGCGGCACGCGCTAGTCACCGGGCACAACCATGCGTTTTCTGCGTTTCCTCAAGATTTTTTTCACGGTCATCCGGTTCGGCCTCGATGAAATGATGCTGAGCCGTATCAACGACCGGCGCGTGCGTCTGCTGCTGCGGATCACCACGATCGGCCGCAAGTTCGACGCGCCGCCGGGGGTGCGCTTGCGGCTCGCGCTCGAAAGTCTCGGGCCGATCTTCGTCAAGTTCGGCCAGGTGCTGTCGACCCGGCGCGATCTGCTGCCGGTGGACATCGCCAACGAACTGGCGAAACTCCAGGATCAGGTGCCGCCGTTCGACTCGGCGGTTGCGATCGGGATCGTCGAGAAGTCGCTCGGCGCGCCGGTCGACGTGCTGTTCGACGATTTCGAGCGGGTGCCGGTGGCGAGTGCGTCGATCGCGCAGGTGCACTTCGCGAAAGTGAAGGCCGGGCAGCACGCCGGCAAGGCCGTCGCGGTGAAGGTGCTGCGCCCGAACATGCTGCCGGTGATCGACTCCGACCTTGCGTTGCTGCGCGACATCGCCGTGTGGGCCGAGCGCCTGTGGGCCGACGGCAAGCGTCTGAAGCCGCGCGAGGTGGTCGCCGAATTCGACAAATACCTGCACGATGAACTCGACCTGATGCGCGAGGCGGCCAACGGCAGCCAGTTGCGGCGCAACTTCGTCGGGCTCGATCTGCTGCTGGTGCCGGAAATGTACTGGGAGTTCTGCACGCCCACGGTGCTGGTGATGGAGCGCATGGTCGGCGTGCCGATCAGCCAGATCGAGACGCTGCGCGCGGCCGGCGTGGATATTCCGAAGCTGGCGCGCGAAGGCGTCGAGATTTTCTTTACCCAGGTGTTCCGCGACGGTTTTTTCCACGCCGATATGCACCCTGGCAATATTCAGGTGAGTCTCGATCCGGCGCACTTCGGCCGCTATATCGCGCTGGACTTCGGCATCATCGGTGCGCTATCGGACTTCGATAAGAACTATCTCGCGCAGAACTTCCTCGCGTTCTTCAAGCGCGACTATCATCGCGTCGCCACGTTGCACCTGGAGTCGGGCTGGGTGCCGCCGACCACCCGCGTCGAAGAACTCGAAAGCGCGATCCGCGCGGTCTGCGAGCCGTATTTCGACCGCGCGCTCAAAGACATTTCGCTCGGCCAGGTGCTGATGCGCCTCTTCTCGACCTCGCGCCGCTTCAATGTCGAAATCCAGCCGCAACTTGTGTTGCTGCAAAAGACCATGCTGAACGTGGAAGGGCTCGGCCGCTCGCTCGATCCGGAGCTGGATCTGTGGAAGACAGCGAAGCCTTATCTCGAACGCTGGATGAACGAACAGATCGGCGTGCGCGGCTGGTACGAGCGTCTGAAGATCGAAGCACCGCAGTGGAGCAAGACCCTGCCGCAGTTGCCGCGCCTGATCCATCACGTGCTGGCCGAGCGGCACAACAGCACGCGCGGCGCGAACGACGACATGATTCGCCAGATTCTGCTCGAGCAGAAGCGTACCAACCGGCTGCTGCAGGGGCTGCTGATGTTCGGCGTGGCGGTCGGCGTCGGCGCCGTGTTGGCGCGGGCGTTTCTGGCGCTGGCTTACGGCGGGTGATTGCGGCCCATACGACCCACCCGACCCGCCCGACCCACCCGACCCGCACGACCCACGCGAGGCATCCGATGAGCGACCCGACCCAACCTTCCTCGCCCGACTTCACGACCCGCGACCCCAACTCGCCGGCGTTCTGGGACGAGCGCTTTGAGCGCGGCTTCATGCCGTGGGATCAGGCGGGCGTGCCAGCCGCATTCCGCGCGTTCGCCGAACGTCACAGCGGCGCCGCCGTGCTGATCCCGGGCTGCGGCAGCGCGCACGAAGCAGTCTGGCTCGCCGGTCAGGGCAACCCGGTTCGCGCAATCGATTTCTCATCGGCCGCCGTCGCAGCGGCGCACGCGCAAATGGACGCCCAGCATGCGCAGCTAGTGGAGCAGGCGGATTTCTTCACGTACGAGCCGCCTTTCACGCCCGCATGGATTTACGAGCGTGCGTTCCTTTGCGCGTTGCCACCGGTACGCCGCCCCGACTACGCGCGCCGGATGGCCGAACTATTGCCCGGCGGCGCGCTGCTCGCAGGCTTCTACTTCATCGGCGCGACGCCGAAAGGGCCGCCGTTCGGTATCGAGCGCGCCGAACTCGACGGGCTGCTCACGCCTGACTTCGAGCTGGTCGAAGACGAACCCGTGACCGATTCGATCCCCGTTTTTGCCGGACGTGAGCGCTGGCTCACGTGGCGCCGCCGCGCCTGAAGGCGCGCGGCCGCGCTCGAATGCGGCCCGGGCCGCACTTGATTCGACTGCGGCCGCCCCAACTTACCGCAACGGCGGTCGCGTCGAGCATCGGTTCCCGAAATCCGCGGAACGGATATCGTTTGCGGCTATAATTCAAGGCTTTGCAAGCGTTTACAAGAATTCAGTAGGGAAAAGTTCATGCCGATCTACGCTTATCGTTGCGAGTCATGCGGCTTCGGGAAGGACGTGCTTCAGAAGATGAGCGACCCCCAGTTGACGCAGTGTCCCGAGTGCGGGAAAGACACCTTTACCAAGCAGGTCACTGCCGCCGGTTTCCAGTTGAAGGGTTCCGGCTGGTATGTAACCGATTTCCGCGGCGGCAACAGCGGCGCGAGCGCGCCCGCCAAGGCCGACGCGAACGGCGCGTCGAATGGCGCGGGCGAGAACGCGGCCGCCAGTAACGGCACCGCCAAATCCGACACGGCCCCGGCCGCGGCCGGTCCATCCAGCGCAGCCGCTACGCCGGCCGCGCCTGCTGCCGCCCCGGCCGCCTCGACGAGTGCGAGCGGCGCCGGCAGCGCCTAGTGGCATTGCCGCCCTCGGGGGCGGCGCACACACCGCGCGTCGGGTTTCGGCCCGCGCGGCTTTCTGGCGGTACACATGACGACGAAAAAAACGACGCTCAAATCGGTGTTCCTGACTGGCCTGCTGGTGCTGGTGCCTCTGGCTATCACACTGTGGGTGCTCGGTCTGATCATCGGCACGATGGACCAGACGCTGTTGCTGCTGCCCACTTCCTGGCAGCCGGAGCGCGCGATCGGCTATCGTCTGCCCGGCCTCGGCGCGGTGCTCACGCTCGCGTTCATCTTTGTAGTCGGGCTGTTGACGCAGAACTTCATTGGGCAGAAGCTCGTGAAGTGGTGGGAGCTGCTGGTCGCTCACATTCCTGTGGTCGGTCCGATCTACACCAGTGTCAAGCAGGTGTCCGACACGTTGCTGTCGAGCAGCGGCAACGCGTTCCGCAAGGCGCTCCTGATCGAGTACCCGCGTCGCGGTTCCTATACGATTGCGTTTCTGACCGGTATTCCGGGCGGCGATGTGGTCAACCACCTGAAAGAAGATTGCGTCAGCGTGTATGTGCCGACCACGCCGAACCCGACGTCCGGATTCTTCCTGATGGTGCCCAGAAGCGAAGTGATCGAGCTCGACATGTCCGTCGACGCCGCGCTCAAGTACATCGTCTCGATGGGCGTCGTGGCGCCGTCCGCACCGCCTACGCCGGCGCCGATGCGCGGCACGACCGTCGAGCCTCCGCTGTAATGCCGGCGCGCAATGTTTCACGCAGTGTTCAACTGCGGCGCGCCGTTCAACCAATGCAAAACGAAAGACAAACATCATGTCGATGAGATCTGAATACTGCGGTCTGGTGACCGAAGAACTGCTGGGCCAATCCGTCTCGCTGTGCGGCTGGGTGAGCCGCCGCCGCGACCATGGCGGGGTCATCTTCATCGACCTGCGCGATCGCGAAGGGCTCGTCCAGGTCGTTTGCGACCCGGATCGTGCGGAAATGTTCAAGGCCGCCGAAGGCGTGCGCAACGAGTTCTGCCTGCAAATCAAGGGCGTGGTGCGCAGCCGTCCGGAAGGCACCACCAACGCGGCGCTTAAGAGCGGCAAGATCGAAGTGCTGTGCCACGAGCTGATCGTGCTGAACGCGTCGATCACGCCGCCGTTCCAGCTCGACGACGACAACCTGTCGGAGACCACGCGTCTTACCCACCGCGTGCTCGACCTGCGCCGTCCGCAGATGCAGCACAACCTGCGTTTGCGTTACCGCGTCGCGATCGAAGTGCGTAAGTATCTGGACGAGCAAGGCTTCATCGACATCGAAACGCCGATGCTCACGAAGAGCACGCCGGAAGGCGCGCGCGACTACCTGGTGCCGTCGCGTACCAACCCCGGCCAGTTCTTCGCGCTGCCGCAGTCGCCGCAGCTGTTCAAGCAGCTGCTGATGGTGGCGAACTTCGATCGCTACTACCAGATCGTCAAGTGCTTCCGCGACGAAGACCTGCGCGCCGACCGTCAGCCGGAATTCACGCAGATCGACTGTGAAACCTCGTTCCTGTCGGAACAGGAAATCCGCGATCTGTTCGAAGCGATGATCCGCCACGTGTTCAAGCAGACGATCGGCGTCTCGCTGGACGAGAAATTCCCGGTCATGCTGTATTCGGAAGCAATGCGCCGCTTCGGTTCGGACAAGCCGGACCTGCGCGTGAAGCTCGAATTCACCGACCTGACCGATGCCGTCAAGGACGTCGACTTCAAGGTGTTCAGCACGCCCGCCAACACGAAGGACGGCCGCGTCGCGGCGATCCGCGTGCCGAAGGGCGGCGAGCTTTCGCGTGGCGACATCGACAGCTACACGGAATTCGTGCGCATCTACGGCGCGAAGGGCCTCGCGTGGATCAAGGTCAACGAAGTCGCGAAGGGCCGTGACGGTCTGCAAAGCCCGATCGTCAAGAACCTGCACGACGAAGCGGTCAAGGCGATCATCGAGCGCACCGGCGCGCAAGACGGCGACATCATCTTCTTCGCAGCGGATCGCGCGAAGGTGGTGAACGACAGCCTGGGCGCGCTGCGTCTGAAGATCGGCCATTCGGAATTCGGCAAGGCCAACGGTCTGGTCGAGTCCGGCTGGAAGCCGCTGTGGGTGATCGACTTCCCGATGTTCGAGTACGACGAGGAAGACAGCCGCTACGTCGCCGCGCATCACCCGTTCACGAGCCCGAAGGACGAGCACCTCGAGTATCTGGAAACGGATCCGGCGCGCTGCCTCGCGAAGGCCTACGACATGGTGCTGAATGGCTGGGAAATCGGCGGTGGTTCGGTGCGTATCCATCGTGAAGAAGTGCAGAGCCAGGTGTTTCGCGCGCTGAAGATCAATGCGGAAGAAGCGCAAGCCAAGTTCGGCTTCCTGCTCGACGCGCTGCAATACGGCGCGCCGCCGCACGGCGGTATCGCATTCGGCCTGGACCGCATCGTCACGATGATGGCCGGCGCCGATTCGATCCGCGACGTGATCGCGTTCCCGAAGACGCAACGCGCGCAGTGCTTGCTCACGCAGGCGCCGAGCGAAGTGGACGAGCGCCAGTTGCGCGAGTTGCACATCCGTCTGCGTACGCCGGAACCGAAGGCGTAAGTCATGGCTTGAGGCAAGTGAATGCTGTCTGAAAACGACAGCAGGAGCATACGAAAAAGGCGCGTCATGCGCCTTTTTCGTTTTTTGCGTTACAGTCGAAGCAACAGCTTTCGACCGTCATCCGACATGTACCGCGCAAGCGTTGCGCCCAGTTTTTACGCCATGCCGAAACCGCCGAAAATTCCGCAATCCGTACTCGTCGTCATCCATACGCCCGCGCTCGATGTGCTGCTGATCGAGCGCGCCGATCATCCGGGGTTCTGGCAGTCGGTGACGGGCTCCAAAGATCAGCTCGACGAACCGCTCGTTGAAACGGCCGTGCGCGAAGTCGCAGAGGAAACCGGCATCGTGGTCGGCGGCGCACTGGTGCCGCAAAGCGCGTTGTTCGACTGGCAATATTCGATCGAATACGAGATCTATCCGGAGTTTCGCCATCGCTATGCCGAAGGCGTGATCCACAACACCGAGCACTGGTTCAGCGTGCAGGTACCCGAGCAGCTCGAAGTGACGCTGGCGCCGCGCGAGCACACCGCGTTTCTGTGGCTGCCGTATGAAGAGGCGGCGTCGCGCTGCTTTTCGTCGTCGAATGCCGATGCGATCTTGCAGTTGCCGAGGCGGCTCGGCGCGCATCGCGCCGCCGGGCCTGCCGCGGAGCCTCGCCGATGAGCACACGCGGCGCGGGCCGTTTCGCGCGACTGCGGCATGCGCTGCTCGGCCGGCGCTATTGGCAACGTTACCGTTTCACGAGCGGCAACGATGTCCAACTGCTGCGATCGGGCGACGAGTTTTTCAGCGCGCTGATCAAACGTGTCGACGCCGCGCAGCAGGACGTGGTTCTCGAAACGTATATCTTCTGTTACGACGACGCCGGCCAGGCGGTCAACGCGGCGTTGCTGCGCGCGGCCTCGCGCGGCGTGAGGGTGCGCGTGATCACTGACGGCATCGGCACCGCGCGTCTGCCGATGTTCAACGAGTGGCCGCTTGCCGGCATCGACCATCGCATTTACAACCCGCATCTGTTTGGTCGCTTCGGCTTTTCGCGCACACATCGCAAGCTGGCGGTCATCGACGATCAATTCGCGTATTGCGGCGGCATCAACATCGTCGACGACTACGAGAACAACGGCGAGACGCTGCCGTACCGGCGTTGGGACTTCGCGGTCGAATTGCATGGGCCGGTGGTCGCCGACGTCCGCCAGGCGTTCGAGGTGCAATGGCGACGGATTCAGCTCGGGCATCGGCCGCTGGAGTCGCTGCAGCCGGACCTCGGGTCGCAGACTTCCGCATCGCTCGGCAGCTTGCGGCGCCGCCGCCGCCGCCGTAACGAGGAACTGTGGGCGGGCGGCCAGCCATGCGTGGCATTCGTCGCGCGAGACAACCTGATCAACCGCCGCGCGATCGAAAAGGCGTATCTGGCCGCGATCGGCCAGGCGCGTCACGAAATCCTGCTCGCCAATCCGTACTTCATGCCGGGGCGCAAGCTGCGGCGCGCGCTGGTGTTCGCGGCGCGGCGCGGCGTGGTGGTGAAGCTGATCATCGGGCGCAAGGAGTTCAAGGCGCTCGATTATGCGGTGCCGTTCCTGTATCACGCGTTGCTCAGGGCCGGCGTGCAGATCGCGGAGTACGAGAAGACGTTGCTGCATGGCAAGGTCGCGGTGGTGGATTCGAACTGGGGGACCGTCGGCTCGTCGAACCTGGACGCGTTGAGCCTGATGCTCAATAACGAGGCGAACGTGGTGCTGGTGAACGACCCGTCGATCGAGGCGCTGCGCGAGGCGATTCTCGATGCGTTCAAGGATTCGCGCCGTATCGATGAGGCGCACTACGAATCGCGTCCGGCGGGCGAGCGGGCGCTGAACTGGCTGGCTTATACGAGCTATCGGGTGGCAATGAAGTTATTGACCGTGGGTGGTTACGATTAGGCGTTTGCGCCGCGTAGGGTGATGTGAGCCGAGCGACGCGGCGAATGGCTGGCAGAGCCGCCTGGCACAGCCGGCAAATCACAACGCGTTTCAGAACGCTCCTAAAGACTACCCGCAGTAGCCCCACCATAATCTGTGCTCGATAGAAATCTAGCGAGCCCGCCGCATCATGCGCGCGCCACTGAAACCCTCTCCATCATCAACCCGTGTTCGCGGCCTGGTTCGTGCCCTCACAGCGGGCGGACCGGTGCGTCATGGACGCTCGTTCGTCAATCATGCGCGTTCCTCCAACTATCCACCCCGACGACACATCGAGCCTGCACGACGAAGCCGTGGCGGCCTATCAAGCGGGTCGCCTCGACGCTGTGCAGATGCTCGCCGACCGAATCCTCGGGCAGGACGGCGAGCATGTCGGGGCCATCCATCTGCAAGGCCTGCTCGCACTTGCGTCGGGCAACACGCAAAGCGCGCGGCGCTGGCTCGAACGCGCGATCGAGATTCGTCCTGAGCCGATCCTGTACAACACGCTCTACGCGATTCAACTCAAACTGGGCGACTTTGCGAGCGCCGTCGACAGTCTGCGGCAGGGGCTCGCGTTGCAGCCGGACTTCGCCGCGCTCCACTACAACCTCGCGTTGACGCTGCAACATCTCGACAATCTCGACGAAGCCGCGCGCAGCTACCGCCGAACGCTCGAAATCGAGCCGGACCACTCGGCGGCGCATAACAACCTCGGGCGCATCTACGCCGACCTCGGCGCGTTGAAAGATGCCGAGCGGCACTACCGTCGCGCCATCGAGTTATCGTCCGCCAACCTCGTCGCGCGCAACAACCTGGCGATGGCTTTGCTCGCGTCCGGCCGCTATGAAGAGGCATGGCCGTATTTCGAAGACCGCTGGGTCAGCTTCAGGCTGTCCGATGGACGGCCCGCGCAGGCGCCGGTGCAAGTGGCGTTGCCGCGCTGGTCGGGCGAGGCGTCGCACGCTCCTCTCGCCGCGCGCTCGGGGCGTGTGCGCGGCGAACGTCTGCTGGTCCTCAACGAGCAAGGCTATGGCGACAGCTTGCAGTTCGTGCGCTACCTGCCGATGGCGCTCGAGCATTTTCCCGAGGTCGGCTATGTGTGCCCACGGCCGTTGCGTCGCCTGTACGAGCAGTCGTTGCGCGCACGCTGGCCGGGCCTGGTTCTGCTCGACGGGGTGCCAGACGTGAGCAGCTGGGACAGCTACTGTTCGCTGATGTCCCTGCCGATGTCGTTCCAGACGCGGCTATCCACCATTCCGGCCGCGCTTCCCTATCTGCATGCCGACGCACAACGCGCCGCGCAATGGCGCGCGCGGTTCGAAGCGCTGCCGGACACGCGGTATTTGCCGCGAGTCGGCGTGGTGTGGGCGGGCGGCCATTCGGGCATAGCGGTGGACCGGCTGCGCAGCCTGCCGGCCGCGCGGCTCGCGCCGCTCTTCGCGCAACGCCAGGTGCACTGGATCAGCCTGCAAAAGAGCGACGATCCCGCGAAGCTTGCCGACGCCGCCAGCAACGCGCGTCTGACGGACTGGACCTGTGAACTGGCGGATTTTGCCGATACGGCGGCACTGATCGACAACCTCGATCTGGTGATTTCCGTGGATACCTCAGTGGCGCATCTTGCCGCCGCGATGGGCAAGCCGGTCTGGCTGCTCAACCGTTTCGCGGGCTGCTGGCGCTGGCTGCGCGGCCGGGACGACAGTCCCTGGTATCCCGGCTTGCGTCTTTTCACGCAGACGCAGCGAGGCGACTGGGACACTGTGCTGGAGCGGGTCGCCGCGGCCCTGCGGCAGAGCTTCCCCGCGGTAGCTGAATGACCGTTGTTAGCGCTGCGGCGAGCCTCTCGCTCATCACGCTAGCCGTCAGGCCGCCGTCCTGAGCGGGGCTGGCAACGCCCCGTCTCCGTAACGCCAGTCCCTCGCTCGCAGCCGCTATCCACGGCGGCTGCAGTTCGCAATTTCTCGAACAGCCCTTCTCTCAACCCCTTCGCTGTCCATCAAATCCTTCTTGATTCCCGCCCACTTGCTGCATCATGTCGGCCGGCTGCGACAATCGGCAAAGCAATCACTCGGAATGGCAATCACTGTGCCAAGGCAAACGCCTCTAAAAAATCTGATTCGTCTGATTGACGGATGTCGCAGAATTGAACCCGGTTAGAAACCGGTTTCTAATAAAGTCCTTGTTTCGTGGACGGCTGCGCTCAATAATAGTACGGCCGTTCGATTTTCTTTCGGTCACATTAGAACGGTAAAAAACAGCTATGCGAAAAGGCGAACAAACGCGAGTCGCGATTCTCGATGCAGCACTCGATCTGGCAAGCCGCGACGGACTGGAAGGTCTGACAATTGGCCTGCTTGCCGAGCGCATGCAGATGAGCAAAAGCGGGGTGTTCGCGCATTTCGGGTCGCGCGAGGATTTGCAGGTCGAAGTCGTGCGCGAATATCACCGTCGTTTCGAAGACGAGGTGTTTTATCCGAGCTTGCGCGAGCCGCGTGGCTTGCCGCGCTTGCGCGCGATGATTTCCCGCTGGATCGAGAAGCGCATCCAGGAAGTCACCACCGGCTGCATCTATATCAGCGGCGCTGTCGAATACGACGACCGCGCGGATAACCCGGTGCGTGAGCAACTGGTGTCGAGCGTGACGATCTGGCGTGCGGCGCTCACGCGCGCGATTTCGCAGGCAATGGAAGAAGGGCATCTGCGCGCCGACACCGATCCGCAACTGATGCTTTTCGAACTGTACAGCTTCACGCTCGGCCTGCATCACGATGCGCGCTTCCTGCACCTGCCGGATGCGGTGCGTCTCACGTGGGCCGCGCTGGAAAAACTGATTGTTTCGTATCAAAGCGAAAGCCGTTAGCAGCGCCGTCGGATACCCGCCGTCGAAAATCAACCGGATTCGGCGGCGCGGAAGGTTCCGGTCCGCGGACTCAGCTAACGGCCTGGCTTCTTGTCAAACTTTGGAGAGAGTCATGGGACAGTACGCCGCGCCGCTGCGCGACATGCAATTCGTGTTGCACGAACTGCTTAACGTGGAAGCCGAGATCAAGCAGATGCCGAAGCACGCGGATCTCGACGCCGACACGATCAACGCGGTGCTCGAAGAGGCCGGCAAGTTCTGCTCCGAAGTGCTGTTCCCGCTCAATCATAGCGGCGATCAGGAAGGCTGCACGTACGCCGGCGACGGCGTCGTGACCACGCCGAAGGGCTTCAAGGAAGCATACCGACAGTACGTCGAAGCCGGCTGGCCCGCACTGGGCTGCGATCCGGAATACGGCGGCCAGGGGCTGCCCGCGTTCGTCAACAACGCGCTCTACGAAATGCTGAACTCGGCCAATCAGGCGTGGACGATGTACCCCGGCCTTTCGCATGGCGCGTATGAATGCCTGCATGCGCACGGCACGCCCGAGTTGCAGCAGCGCTATCTGCCGAAGCTGGTCGCGGGTGTCTGGACCGGCACGATGTGTCTGACCGAGCCGCATTGCGGCACCGACCTCGGCATTCTGCGCACCAAGGCCGAGCCGAATAGCGACGGCTCGTATGCGATCAGCGGTACCAAGATTTTCATCTCCAGCGGCGAGCACGATCTCGCGGAAAACATCGTTCACCTGGTGCTCGCGCGTCTGCCGGACGCGCCCAAGGGCACCAAGGGCATTTCGCTGTTCATCGTGCCGAAGTTCGTGCCGAACGAAGCGGGCGAGCCGGGCGAGCGCAACGGCGTGAAGTGCGGCTCCATCGAACACAAGATGGGCATTCACGGCAACGCGACCTGCGTGATCAATCTCGACAACGCGAAGGGCTGGCTGGTCGGCGAGCCGAACAAAGGCCTGAACGCGATGTTCGTGATGATGAATGCCGCGCGCCTGGGCGTCGCCATGCAGAGCCTCGGTTTGACCGAGATCGCGTACCAGAACTCGCTGACCTACGCGAAAGAGCGTTTGCAGATGCGTTCGCTGACCGGCCCGAAGGCGCCGGAAAAAGCCGCCGACCCGATCATCGTGCACCCCGACGTGCGCCGCATGCTGCTCACGCAGAAGGCCTACGCCGAAGGCGCGCGCGCGTTCACGTATTGGTCCGCGCTGCATATCGACAAGGAACTCTCGCATGGCGACGAAGCGGTGCGCAAGGAAGCCGCCGATCTCGTCGCGCTGGTCACGCCGATCCTGAAAGCGTTTCTGTCGGACAACGCGTTCGAAGGCACCAACCACGCGATGCAGGTTTACGGTGGCCACGGCTACATCGCGGAGTGGGGCATGGAGCAGTACGTGCGCGACGCGCGTATCAACATGATCTACGAAGGCACCAACGCGGTTCAGGCGCTCGATCTGCTCGGCCGCAAGATTCTCGGCGACATGGGCGCGAAGATGAAGAAGTTCGGCAAGCTGGTGACGGAATTCGTCGAAGCCGAAGGCATCAAGCCGGAGATGCAGGAGTTCGTCAACCCGCTCGCCGACATCGGCGACAAGGTACAGAAGCTCACGATGGAAATCGGCATGAAGGCGATGCAGAACCCGGACGAAGTCGGCGCCGCGGCCGTGCCGTATCTGCGCACCGTCGGCCACCTGGTGTTCTCGTACTTCTGGGCGCGCATGGCGCGTATCGCACTGGACAAGGAAGCATCGGGCGATCCGTTCTACAAGGCGAAGCTCGCCACCGCGCGCTTCTACTTCGCGAAGCTGCTGCCGGAAACGGCGATGACGATCCGTCAGGCGCGCGCCGGTTCGAAGTCGCTGATGGACGTCGAAGAAGCGCTGTTCTGACGCTTACACCTCAAGCAGGCGCCGCGCGTGTCGCAGCCGCGGCGCCCGACGCAAGCCAGACCCCAGCCACACATCGCGAAGCGTCCATGAAGCTTCGCGACATCCGCATAATTCCCCCGGAGGAACGACGTGAGCAATCTGATCATTCGCAAGGTGGCCGTGCTCGGCGCCGGCGTGATGGGCGCGCAGATCGCCGCGCACCTGATCAACGCCAAGGTGCCCGTGCTGCTGTTCGATCTGACGGCCAAGGAAGGCCCGAAGAACGCGATCGCGCTGAAGGCGATCGAGAATCTGAAGAAGCTGTCGCCGGCGCCGTTCGGCGTGAAGGACGACGCGCAATACATCCAGCCCGCCAATTATGACGACGACATCGCGAAGCTCGCCGAGTGCGACCTCGTGATCGAAGCGATCGCCGAACGGATGGACTGGAAGCACGACCTGTACAAGAAAGTCGCGCCGCACATCGGGCCGAACGCGATCTTCGCGACCAATACGTCGGGCCTGTCGATCACGGCATTGTCGGAAGGTTTCCCGGATGAACTGAAGGCGCGCTTTTGCGGCGTGCACTTCTTCAACCCGCCGCGCTACATGCATCTGGTCGAACTGATTCCGACCGCCGCGACGCGTCCGGAAATCCTCGATCAACTGGAAACGTTCCTGACGAGCGTGGTTGGCAAGGGCGTGGTGCGCGCGAAAGACACGCCGAACTTCATCGCCAACCGCGTCGGCGTTTTCTCGATCCTCGCCGTGGTCACGGAAGCCGCGAAGTTCGGTCTGCGCTTCGACGAAGTGGACGACCTGACCGGCGCGCGCCTGGGCCGCGCGAAGTCGGCCACGTTCCGCACCGCCGACGTGGTTGGTCTCGACACGATGGCGCACGTGATCAAGACGATGCAGGACACGCTGAAGGACGACCCGTTCTTCCCGGTCTATGAAACGCCGGCCGTGCTGGCCGAGCTGGTAAAGAAAGGCGCGCTGGGTCAGAAGACCGGCGGCGGCTTCTACAGGAAGGAAGGCAAGGCGATCAAGGTGCTCGACCCGAAGACGGGCGAGTACGTCGACGGCGGCGCGAAGGCGGACGAACTGGTCGGCCGCATCCTGAAGCGCCCGCCGGCGGAACGTTTGAAGCTGCTGCGCGAATCGCAGCATCCGCAGGCGCAATTCCTGTGGGCGATCTTCCGCGACGTGTATCACTACGTCGGCGTGCATCTGGAGTCGATTGCCGACAACGCGCGTGACGTCGATCTGGCGATCCGCTGGGGCTTCGGCTGGAACGAAGGGCCGTTCGAAGGCTGGCAGACGGCCGGCTGGAAGCAGGTCGCCGACTGGGTCCAGGAAGACATCGCGGCGGGCAAGGCGCTGTCGAACGTGCCGCTGCCGTCGTGGGTGCTGGAAGGCGTGATCGCGGAAAAGGGAGGCGTGCATACGAACGAAGGTTCGTGGTCGCCGGCTTCGAAGACCTTCGTGCCGCGCTCGTCGCTCTCCGTGTACGACAAGCAGGTGTTCCGTGCGCCGCTCGCCGGCGAAACCGCGGCTGATCCGAAGACCTACGGCAAGACGCTGTTCGAAACCGATGCCGTGCGCGCATGGGTCGACGACCGCGCGGGCGAGAACGACGTGCTGATCGTGTCGTTCAAGAGCAAGATGAACACGATCGGACCGTCGGTGATCGACGGTCTGACGCAGGCGATCGAACTGGCCGAGAAGAACTACAAGGGCCTGGTCGTGTGGCAGCCGACGTCGCTGAAACTCGGCACGCCTGGCGGACCGTTCTCCGCGGGCGCCAACCTCGAAGAAGCGATGCCCGCGTTCATGATGGGCGGCGCGAAGGGCATCGAGCCGTTCGTGAAGAAGTTCCAGCAAGGCATGCTGCGCGTGAAGTACGCGAGCGTGCCGGTGATCTCGGCGGTATCGGGCATCGCGCTCGGCGGCGGCTGCGAGCTGGCGCTGCATAGCGCGAAGCGGGTCGCGCACATCGAAAGCTATATGGGACTGGTGGAAGTCGGCGTGGGTCTCGTGCCCGCCGGCGGCGGCCTGAAGGAAGCGGCGCTGCGCGCGGCGGAAGCCGCCACGCAGGTCGGCGCGACCAGCGACCTGCTGAAGTTCCTGCAGAAGTCGTTCGAAAACGCGGCGATGGCGAAGGTCTCGGCGTCCGCGCTCGACGCCCGCGCGATGGGCTACCTGAAACCGTCCGACACGATCGTGTTCAACGTGTTCGAACTGCTCGACGTCGCGAAGAAGGAAACGCGTGCGCTGGCCGCGGCGGGTTATCGTCCGCCGCTGCGTGTCACGCAGGTGCCGGTCGCGGGCCGCTCGGCGATTTCGACCATCAAGGCATCGCTCGTCAACATGCGTGACGGCCGTTTCATCAGCGAGCATGACTTCCTGATCGCCAGCCGCATCGCGGAAGCGGTGTGCGGTGGGGATGTGGAAGCGGGCAGCCTGGTCGATGAGGAATGGCTGTTGCAGCTCGAACGCCGTGCGTTCGTCGAGTTGCTCGGCACACAGAAGACGCAGGAACGGATCATGGGCATGCTGCAAACCGGCAAGCCGGTGCGCAATTAAGCGACGAGCGGATAGCAAACATATGCATGGGACGGGAGTAGTCGCTAAAGCGCTAACTCCGGTCGACCGCGATACGACTGCATGGGACCGGAGTAAGCACTAAAGCGCTAACTCTGATCGACCGCGATAAGACCGCATGGGACCGGAGTAAGCGCTAAAGCGCTAACTCCGGTCGACAAAGGAGCTTTAAATGGCAAAGCAATTGCAAGACGCATACATCGTCGCCGCGAGCCGTACGCCGATCGGCAAGGCGCCGCGCGGAATGTTCAAGAACACGCGGCCCGACGAACTGCTGGTACACGCGATCAAGTCGGCCGTGGCGCAAGTGCCCGGCCTCGATACCAAGGTGATCGAAGACGCGATCGTCGGTTGCGCGATTCCTGAAGCGGAACAGGGGCTGAACGTCGCGCGGATTGGTGCGCTGCTGGCCGGCTTGCCGAACTCGGTCGGCGGCGTCACGGTAAACCGCTTCTGCGCGTCGGGCCTGACCGCGTTGGCAATGGCCGCCGACCGCATCCGCGTCGGCGAATCGGAAGCGATGATCGCAGGCGGCTGCGAATCGATGAGCATGGTGCCGATGATGGGCAACAAGCCGTCGCTGTCGCCGCATATCTTCGATCGCAACGAGGACGTCGGCATCGCATACGGCATGGGCCTGACCGCCGAGAAAGTCGCCGAGCGCTGGAAGGTCAGCCGCGAAGCGCAGGACGCGTTCTCGGTCGAATCGCACCGCCGCGCGATCGAGGCGCAACGGTCCGGCGAATTCAACGACGAAATCGCCGCGTACACGATCACCGAGCGCTTCCCCGATCTCGCGACCGGCGAAGTGCGCGTACAGACGCGCGAAGTCTCGCTCGACGAAGGCCCGCGCGCGGACACGTCGCTCGAAGGTCTCGCCCGGCTGCGCGCGGTGTTCGCGAACAAAGGCTCGGTGACGGCGGGCAACAGCTCGCAAACGTCGGACGGCGCCGGCGCGTTGATCGTCGTGTCGGAGAAGATCCTCAAGGAATTCAACCTGACGCCGCTCGCGCGCTTCGTCAGCTTCGCCGTGCGCGGCGTGCCGCCGGAAATCATGGGCATCGGGCCGAAGGAAGCGATTCCGGCCGCGCTGAAGGCCGCCGGTCTGAAGCAGGACGACCTCGACTGGATCGAACTGAACGAAGCGTTCGCCGCGCAATCGCTGGCGGTGATTCAGGACCTGGGTCTGGACCCTTCGAAGATCAATCCGCTCGGCGGCGCGATCGCCCTCGGCCACCCGCTCGGCGCGACGGGCGCGATTCGTGCGTCGACGGTCGTGCATGGCCTGCGCCGCCGCGACTACAAGTATGGGATGGTGACGATGTGCGTCGGCACCGGCATGGGCGCGGCGGGCATCATCGAACGGCTGTAAGCCGGTTCACGCGATGCCCCCCGCAATGATCCCTTGACGACCGCAGAACGGTTCGCAGGCCACCAGGCTTGCGAACCGTTTTTGCATTCTCAGCAACAGCACGAGGAGATGAAGGAGATGACAATGGATATTCTGGTCGAACGCGCCGATGGCGTGCTGACGATTGCCTTCAACCGGCCCGGCAAGAAGAACGCGATTACGGCCGCGATGTATCAGTCGATGGCCGACACAATGGTCGAAGCGCACGGCGACACGTCGGTGCGCGCCATCCTGATTCGCGGCAGCGCGGGCATTTTCAGCGCCGGCAACGATCTCGAAGATTTCATGAAGACGCCGCCGATGGGCGAGAACGCGCCGGTGTTCCAGTTCCTGCGCGCGATCAGCTCGGCGGAGAAGCCGGTGGTGGCGTCGGTGGCGGGGCCTGCGGTGGGCATCGGCACGACCTTGCTGCTGCATTGCGATCTTGTCTATGCGGCCGATACCGCGAGCTTTTCGTTGCCGTTCACGCAACTCGGTCTGTGTCCGGAAGCGGCGTCGAGTCTGCTGTTGCAGCGGGTGGGCGGCTATCAGGCGGCGGCGGAAAAGCTGCTGCTCGGCGAGGCGTTCGACGCGGCCGAAGCGCACCGCATGGGTTTCGTGAATCGCGTGCTGCCGGCCGCCGAGGTCGATGCGTTCGCGGCGGCGCAGGCCGCGAAGCTGGCGGCGTTGCCGGCGTCGTCGTTGCGCGTGACGAAGAGTTTGATGAAGCGCACCAGCCACCAGGAACTGCAAACGCAGATGTCGGAGGAAGCGGTGCACTTCGGGAAGATGCTGCTCGCGCCGGAAGCGCGCGAGGCGTTCAAGGCGTTCTTCGAGAAGCGTAAGCCGGACTTCAGGCAGTTCGACTGATGCACCGCCCCTAGGCGGCGAGGCACCGAGAACCGCCGGCAGACTTCATTCACTCAAGCCCGCGCTGGCTGCAACGTGTCGTAGTCGACGTAGCTGCCTTCGCGGCAGAAGCTGACGAGCCGCACGCCCGCCTTGCGGGCAATCGCAATCGCCAGCGACGACGGCGCGGAGATCGTGGCGACCATCGGCACGTCCACGCGCGCGGCCTTGCGCACCAGTTCGTAGCTCGCGCGGCTCGACAGAAACACGAAGCCGTCGCGAGTATCCGCGCGATCGAGCACGAGCTGGCCGATCAGCTTGTCGAGCGCGTTGTGACGGCCGACATCCTCGAACGCGTAGCGGATCGCGCCCGCCGCGTCGCCCCATGCGGCCGCGTGCAGGCCGCCCGTCAGCCGCGTCAGCGCCTGGTGGCCGGGTAGTTCGCGGGCGGCGCGCGCGATCGCGTCCGGCGCGAGCCGTTGCAGAAAGCCGGTGTCGGGTACTCGCTCCGGCTTCAGATCGAGCAGATCGATGCTTTCGATTCCGCAGACGCCGCAGCCGGTCCGCCCGGCCAGCGCGCGGCGTTTCTCCTTCAGCGCGACGAACGCCTGTTGCACCACCTGCAGTTGCACTTCGGCGTGCGGCAATTCATCGTCGTCATGCAACTCGACCTCGATATCCTGAATGTCGCTGCCGCGCTCGACGATCCCTTCCGAAATCGCGAATCCGACCGCGAACGCTTCGAGATCGCGCGGCGTGCACATCATCACCGCGTGCGAAATACCGTTGAAGACGAGCGCGACCGGCCACTCCTGTCCGACGTGATCGGTGACGGTTTCGACCGCCGCGCCGCGATGACGGCGCACCTGGCGCTCCACTGTGCCCGGCTGTCCGGCTGTTTCCTGTTCGTTCAAGCTGCTTTCCTCCTTTGGTGCCACTCGACGGTGGCCACTAACATGAGCATGGGCCCGCGTGGCTTGTGGCGCTGCCCGGTCATGCCGCCGTCGCGCAAATAAGGTTCTAAAATACCTCAAGCTGCGCTTGCACGCTGTCCGCCATCAGGAGGAGCACTGTCATGGGACTCAACGAAGCACCGCTTCTGTTCAACTTCGAGGTCGAGTCTTCGGAGAATTTCACCTATATCCCGATGTCGGTGCGCTTTAACCTCGACCGCTTCGGGCTGCGCATCACGCTCGAGCAGTGGCAGTTGCTGCCGCTCGAAGACCGCAAGCTGCTGGCGCGCTTCCCGGTCGAGGAAGACGCGGAGATCGAGCCGAATTTCGATCACGCGCTGTTCGAAATGCTGCGCACCCACGCGAACGTCGAGCCGGAGTGGTTCACGCCCGAGGAGGCGCCGGCCTGGCGTCGCACGGATAGCGTGCCGGACGGCGTCGCGCGTCAGGCGGGGCTCGCGGGGCTCGCCACGCCGAGCGTCGCCCATTGGGCGGAGCTTGCGCCGTTCAAGCGCTATGTGCTCGCCAAGCTGTCGCGCAAGCCGGAGGCGAATCACGACTTCGTGCCGGCGATGAAGGAATTTGGTGCGGCCGGCTAGGTGCGGCCGGCTAGGTGCGGCCGGCTAGATAGGCCTTGGGCCAGGTGCGACCGGCGAGGTGAGAACGGCTACGTAAGGCCGAGGCTACGTAAAGCAGGCCAAATGGGACCGGCCAACAGCGGCCTGCGAGGCGCGGCAGTGCAGTTCCGGCAGTTAGACATAGCAGTTCACAAACATCGGTCAGTTCCGGCAAGTCACGCGCTCGAACATTGATCGCATCCGGCGCCGCCCCGCGGTTCCCTAACCACGCCTATCGCAGCCCGGCAGCCCTGCCGCCCGCAGGCCCACCCCAACGACCGCAACCCCCATCCCCATCCCTTACGCTTTATTTCACTTCGCACCCTCAACCCGCACCCAACGCTGCCGTTATCCATGGGTTGGCGCGTAAAAAGACTCGCATCGATGCGGCCCGACGCACCGAAAGCGACCGCGCGCTCCCGCCCTCGGAACGATTGACGTTCGGAATCCATGACTCCTTTTTTATCGAAGCGGCTGCTGATCAACGTAGCGGTCGTCGTTGCCGCGGTCGGGGCGAACGCGTTCGTCGCCTACACGCAGATTTGCGGCCAGCGCGACGCCGCTGAGCGCATGCTGCGTTCGACGAGCGTGCGCCAGCACATCGACGGCTACCACCTGGCGCTCGACGCGGCGCTGGCCGCGCTCGGCCATTTCGAGGCATCGGGCGAGCCGGTCCCGGTCAACGCGGCCGCTGCGATGGCGACGTCGCTCGCCGGTCTGGACCGTGTACTGCATCAGGAACTCGCCGGCGAGCCGCCGATGCTCGACGCGCTGGCCAGGCTGAGCGCGGATAGCCACGCGCTGCAACACGACATCGACGACGCGCTGTTGAAAAGCGCGGCGACGACCTCGGCCGTCAGCGCCACCGCCACCGAACCCGATGCGTCGCGCGCCTGGGCCGCGTCGACGTACACCCGCCTCGGACTCGAACTCGATCGCGTGGAAGACGCGCTGGCCGCGCTGCGCAGCGAGGAAAACCACGCGTTGCAGCGGGCGCTCGCGGCCTCGGCGAGCGAGACGCAGCGCGCCATGTTCCTGTTGATCGTAACGATGCTGACCGGCAGCGTGCTGCTGATCTTCACGTTCGGCGCGCGCGAAAGCAGCGCGCGGGAAAAGCTGCGCACGGTGCGCGCGCTCGGCCGCAACGACGAGCGCTTTCGCGGCCTGTTCGACGACCACCCGGTGCCGATGTATATCTTCGATCGCGAGACGCTGCGGTTTCTCGCCGTCAACGCGGCCGCGATCCAGCAATACGGCTACACGGAAGACGAATTGCTCGGCATGACGATTCGCGGGATCCGCTCGCACGCCGAGATCGCGCGTCTCGAATCGTATCTGCAACGCGCCGGCGCGGTCCCGCATGGCCGCACGATGGCGGGCATCTGGCATCACCGGCGCAAGGACGGTTCAATCATCAGCGTCGACGTGTCCTATCACGCGCTGAACTTCGTGGGCCGCGCGGCGCTCTTCGTGCTGGCCGACGACGTTACCGACCAGATCAACGCCGAAGCCGAAGCGCAACGGTCGAACCAGATGCTCGAAGCGGTGATCGACAACATTCCGCAGCGCATTTTCTGGAAAGACCTGAGCTCGCGCTATCTCGGCTGCAACATGGCGTTCGCGCGCGATGCGGGGCTCGCGTATCCCGAGCAGGTAGTCGGCAAGAGCGACGCCGACCTGCCGTGGCGCGCGTTCGCCGAGCTGCTGAACGACCACGACAAGGAAGTGGTGAGCACCGGCGTGCCGAAGATGAACTTCGAAGTCGACGTGGTGATCGACGGCGTGCACCACACCACGGTCACGAGCAAGCTGCCGTTCACCGACGGCGAGGGCCGCGTGATCGGCGTGCTCGGGTCGTACACCGACATCACCGAGCGCAAGCGCGCCGATCTCGCGTTGCGTCTGCAAAGCCGCGCGCTCGACGCGAGCGTCAACGCGATCCTGATCACCGCGCCGTCGCCCACGGGCAATCTGATCGAATACGTGAACCCGGCGTTCATGCGCATCACCGGTTACGATCCCGCCGAAGTGATCGGCCACGATTGCCGCGTGCTGCAACGCGACGACCGCGACCAGGAAGGCGTCGCGCTGATCCGCCAGGCGCTGGCGGCGAATCGCGAAGTGAGCGCGGTGGTGC
This sequence comes from Paraburkholderia sp. RL18-085-BIA-A, assembly GCF_046027075.1. NCBI lineage: Bacteria > Pseudomonadati > Pseudomonadota > Betaproteobacteria > Burkholderiales > Burkholderiaceae > Paraburkholderia > Paraburkholderia sp. RL18-085-BIA-A. The sequence continues at coordinate 28,908 of NZ_JARESU010000054.1, forward strand.
GCAACTATCGCAAGGACGGCGCGCTGTTCTGGAATCAGTTGTTCATTGCGCCGGTGCCGAACGCGGAAGGCGTGATCACGCATCACATCGGCGTGATCAACGACGTGACCGATCTGATCCGCTACCAGGAACAGCTCGAATACCAGGCGAACTACGATGGCCTCACGCGCCTGCCGAACCGCAACCTGCTGCGCGACCGGCTGGAGCATGCGCTCATCATCGCGCAACGGAATCACAAGGGCGTCGCGGTCGTATTCCTCGATCTGGACGGCTTCAAGAACGTCAACGACAGTCTCGGCCATAGCGTTGGCGATCGTCTGCTGCGCGTGGTCGCCGAGCGGCTCGCGCGCTGCTCGCGCACCAGCGACACGGTGGCGCGGCACGGCGGCGACGAGTTCGTGATCGTGATGACCGACACCGTCGACGAGCAGTCGTTGATCGCGTGGATGGAGCGCGTGCGCACGTCGATCTCGGAGCCGGTGTGGCTCGACGGCACCGAGCTGTACGTGGGTTGCAGCATGGGTGCGAGCCTCTTCCCGCAAGACGGCGACGACGCCGAAACACTGATGAAAAAGGCCGACCTCGCGATGTACCGCGCGAAGGACATGGGCCGCAACACGTTCCAGTTCTATCAGCCGGAGATGAACGCGAGCGCGGGCGCGCGGCTGAATCTCGAACGGCGCTTGCGCCGCGCGTTGCGCGACAACGAATTCCTGCTGCACTACCAGCCGCAGGTGGATATTGTCAGCGGACAGATTGTCGGCATCGAGGCGCTGGTGCGTTGGCGCGATCCGGAAGTCGGACTGGTGCTGCCGTCGGCGTTCATTCCGGTGGCGGAGGAGAGCGGTCTGATCGGTCCGCTGTCCGAATGGGTGTTGCGTGAAGCGTGCCGCCAGAACAAGGCCTGGCAGGACGAGGGATTGCCGCCGACGCGGGTGTCCGTGAATCTGTCGGCGCGGGTGTTCCAGCAGCGCGATATCACGAAGCTCGTGATGCAGGTGCTGACCGAGACCGGCCTCGAACCGAAATATCTCGAACTGGAGCTGACCGAAAGCACCATCATGCGCAACGCCGAAGAAGCGGTGTCGATGCTCAACGAACTGCACGCGCTCGGCATCGGTCTCGCGATCGACGACTTCGGCACCGGCTATTCGAGCCTCAGCTATCTGAAGCGCTTCCCGGTGGACCGGCTGAAAATCGACCGCTCGTTCGTCTCGGACATCGGCGTGTCGGGCGACGACGAGACGATCACGTCGGCGATCATCGCGCTCGCGCATTCGCTGAAGCTGCACGTGATCGCGGAAGGCGTGGAAACGTCGGCGCAACTCGACTTCCTGAAAGAGCGAGCGTGCGACGAGATGCAGGGCTTCTACTTCGCGAGGCCGTTGTCGACGGACGCGATTTCCGAGTTGCTGCAAGGAGGCGTGGCGCGGGAGCTGGAGACGGCGTGATTGGCCGTCCCATCCGCCGGCCGTGTCCATTCACACCGCCGGCGTGCTCCGGAACACCGGCAGCTCCTCCGCGAACGCGGAAAACGCCTGCAAGTGCGGATACTCAGCCTTGCTGACGATCTCCGGCAACATCATCTGCGTGAAGTGCCAGCCGACTGCGACGGTCACGTCCGCCGCGTCGAACTGGTCCTGTCCGGTCGGCAGCGCGGCCGTCGCGAGCTCGCGTTCGAGTTCCGCGTAAGCGGCGAGCAATTGCGCGCGCACGCGCTCGACCCACGGCTCATGCTGCTTGTCGGCCGGCCGCAGATTGCGCTCGTACACGATCTGCACGCTCTTCTCGCACGCGGCGAGCGCGAGCCCCGTGAGGCGGGCGGCGCGCAATGCGTCGTCCGGGCGTGTGGGGAATAACCGCTGCCCTAGCCCGGCGAGCGTCGCCAGGTACTGGAGAATCAGCGTCGAGTCCATCACGGTGAGGCCGTTGTCGGCGATCAGCGTCGGCGCCTTGACGACCGGGTTGATCTTCGCGAACTGGTCGTAGGTGCTGAATACCGAAATCGACTCGTGTTCGAAATTGAGCTTCAGCAATTTGAGGCAGATAGCGACTCGCCGCACGTAGGGCGAGTCGAGCATTCCGATCAGTTTCATCTCTTTCCCGTTAGAAGTTCTATCATCGCGTGCCGCTGGCCCGACGGAGCCCGGCGATTGCACGTCGACGCGAATAGCGAGCGCGTCAAGCCGATAGATTAAGCATCCCGGCGCGCCAAAAAAAGCGACAATTACCGACGACTTCCGTCAGAAGTTCTAACATGAAACCGATCCCGCCTTTGACCGCGCTGCGCTGCTTCGAGGCTGTCGCCCGCCTGGGTGGCGTCACCCAGGCCGCGCGCGAATTGCATGTCACCCACTCGGCGGTGAGCCAGCAGATCAAGGTGCTGGAAGATGCGATGGGCGTGACGCTGTTCATCCGCGAGGCGCGCGGGCTGCGGCTCACCGAGGAAGGGCGGCTGTACGCACTCGACATCCGCGCGGCGCTGCGTGACATCACGCAAGCCACGCGCCGCGCGCAGGCGCGCCCCGACGAGAGCGAACTGGTGATCTCGACGGTGCCGTCGTTCGCGCAGCATTGGCTGGTGCCGCGCCTCGCGAGCTTTCGCGACGCGCACCCGTACTACCGGGTGCGTCTGCTGACCAGTCTGCGGGTCGAGGATTTTCGCCAGGGCGTGAGCGATATCGGCATCCGCATGGGGCAGGGGCATTGGCCCGACGTCGCGCAACAAAAGCTGTTCGACGACGACATGGTGGTGGTCGCGGCGCCGCATTTCGCGCTCGGGCCGCATGGCCGCTTTCCGGTCACGGCCGCAGACGTGCTCGCCTGTCCGCTGATCTCCAGCCCCGACGCGCCGTGGACCGACTGGTGTCAGGCGGCCCAGGTCGCAGCGCCCGCCGCCGACGCCGTGGTGCTGTCGGCCAACGACTCGAACATCGTGATCGGCGCGGTTTTGCTCGGGCAGGGCATCGCGCTCGAACGGTGCAGTCTGGTCGCGCATGCATTGGCGCAACGCGCGCTGGTGCAGATCACGGATATCCGCGTGCCGTACCGCTATCCGTATTGGCTCGTGTGGCAGCAGCGCGACGTGCTCAATGCCAGGCAGGCCCATTTCGCACAATGGATCGAAGGCCAGGTCGACACTTATTTGCGCGGCGGCGGTTTGTCGACACCGTCGATTCGCGCCGCCTAGGCCGCGCGCTGGCGGATCATGGCGATTTGCGCACGCGTTTCGGTCGGCTATATTCGTGGTTCCCATCTCCGGCTTTGCCGGGGACCACGAAGCATCGATTCACGTGGCGCTATGCGCGCTCGCTGCTCGCGCAGGGTTGCGGGCATGACGCCGCCGACCATCCAACTATCCGCCAATCCGACTGGAGAGAACATGACGTCTGCACCTGCGAAGAAACTGGCTGTGTTGCTGGCATCGGTGGTACTGAGCCTGGCGTCTGCCGCGCCCGCGTTCGCGCAAAGCGGCGGCGGTGGCGGTGGCGGCCCGGCGGGAGCCGATTCGGATGCGGCGAAGCCGATGGACGCGTCGAAACCGGCCGCCACCACGAAGGCCGAGCGCAAGGCCGCGCGCAAGCAGGCGCGGGAGAGGAAAAACGCGGAGCTGAAACAACTGGAGGCGCACGGCTATCAACCGTCGCGCAACGATCCGAACTATCCGACCGACATTCAGAACGCGCAGAAGAAGGCGGGCATCGGCGCGGCAGCGAGCCAATAGGGCGCTGCGCGTCGCGTGCGATCAGTCATGCGGATATTGACGCGTGAAACTGAACGAGGCGCCTCGGCGCCTCGTTTTCATTGCGCGCTCGCGCTGGCTGCTCAATCGAGCAGCGGCAGCGCGCGCGGGCGACGGTCGCTGTCGGTGGCGACGTAGGTGAGCATCGCCTCGGTGACCTTCACGACATCTTCGGTCAGGCTCATGCGCTGCGCGTAGACCTCGACCGACACCGTCACCGACGTATTGCCCGTCTTGACGATGTCCGCGTAAAAGCTCAGCAGATCGCCGACGAACACCGGCTGCTTGAACACGAACGAGTTGACCGCGATGGTCGCCACCCGTCCGTTGGCGCGGCGGCTCGCCGGAATCGAGCCGGCGATATCCACCTGCGCCATGATCCAGCCGCCGAACACGTCGCCGTGGACATTCGCGTCCGACGGTTGCGGCACGACGCGCAGCGCGCAAGGCTTGGACGGCAGTTGAAGAAGATCGGTCATCGGGACACCCTTGAGAAACGTATTGGCTCGGTCGGCTCGACCAGCAGGCGGGCATTTCACGACGACTGCGCCTGGCGGCGGGAAACCCGGCCATCCAGCACGGCCGCGCGGCCAACGTGCGGCCCACGGCCGACAGCCCATGAAAAGCGGCGCCAGCCGGCTTCTGCGACAATAGAAAGATCAGGAATTGTACGGGAAAGCGCCCAGCGGGGTCGCGCGACAAAAGCAGTGTGCCGGATCGGCATGCCGCGTTCGCGTTCGGCGCACCGCTACGAACTCCGGCATTTCCACACTCTCCCCCTTGTAGATCCCCATGCGCCGCCCGTCCTCGTCCGAACCCTCGCCGATCTCCACCCAGCCTCGCAACGACTGGCAGACGATCCTGTCGCTGCTGCCCTACCTCGCCACCTACAAATGGCGGGTCGGTTTCGCGCTGAGCTGCCTGATCGGCGCGAAGGTCGCGAATCTCGGCGTGCCGATCGTGATGAAGCGCATCGTCGACAGCCTCGCGTCGGTCCAGCATCTGACCGCGCTCGGCCGCGCGCACGACTCGCCGGTCATCGTGCTGCTGGGCGGGGTCGGGCTGCTGGTGGTCGCGTACGCGGTGGCGCGGCTGTCCACGTCGCTCTTCACCGAACTGCGCGAGATCCTGTTTTCGAAAGTGACCGAGAGCGCGGTGCGGCAACTGGCGCTGAAGGTGTTTCGCCACTTGCATGCGCTGTCGTTGCGGTTTCATCTCGAACGGCAAACGGGCGGTATGTCGCGCGACATCGAGCGCGGCACGCGCGGCATCACGCAGCTCATTTCATATTCGCTATACAGCATTCTGCCGACTCTGGTCGAAGTCGGGCTCGTGCTCGGCTTTTTCGTCGTCAAATATGAGGCGTACTACGCGATCGTCACGTTCATCGCGCTCGCGGTGTACATCGTCTTCACGGTGAAGGTCACCGAGTGGCGCACACATTTTCGCCGCACGATGAACGATCTCGATTCGAAGGCGAACTCGCGCGCGATCGACTCGCTGCTCAACTACGAGACCGTCAAGTACTTCGGCAACGAAGAGTGGGAAGCGAGCCGCTACGACGAAAATCTCAAGCGCTATCGCACGGCGGCGATCAAATCGCAGCGCTCGCTGTCGGCGCTGAACTTCGGGCAGCAGGCGATCATCGGCACGGGGCTCGTGTTCATTCTGTGGCGCGCGACGCAAGGCGTGATGGCCGGGCGCCTCACGCTCGGCGATCTGGTGCTGATCAACACTTTCATGCTGCAGCTTTATATTCCGCTGAATTTCCTCGGCGTCGTGTATCGCGAGCTGAAGCAGAGTCTCACCGACATGGACCGCATGTTCACGCTGCTCGGCGCGAGCCAGGAAGTGCCCGATCTCGCCGATGCGCCGGCGTTGCGGGTGAGCGGCGCACAGGTGCGCTTCGAGCACGTGAACTTCGCGTACGAGCCGGCGCGCCAGATTCTGCACGACGTGAGCTTCACGATTGCCGCGGGCACCACGACAGCGGTGGTTGGCCATAGCGGCTCGGGCAAATCGACGCTCGCGCGCTTGATATTCCGCTTCTACGATCTGGACCGCGCCACCGGCGGCGCAATCGTCATCGACGGTCAGGATATTCGCGACGTCACGCAGGCTTCGCTGCGCGCGTCGATCGGGATCGTGCCGCAGGATACGGTGCTGTTCAACGATTCGATCTACTACAACATCGCTTACGGCCGGCCGTCGGCGACGCGGGAAGAAGTGATCGCGGCGGCGCGCGCGGCGCATATCCACGAGTTCATCGAAGGGCTGCCGAAGGGCTATGAGACGCCGGTCGGCGAGCGGGGGCTGAAACTGTCGGGCGGCGAAAAGCAGCGCGTCGCGATTGCGCGGACCATCCTGAAGAATCCGCCGATCCTGCTGTTCGACGAAGCCACCTCCGCGCTCGATTCGCGCTCCGAGCGCGCGATCCAGCATGAACTCGATCAGATCGCCCGCGAGCGCACCACGTTGATCATCGCGCACCGGCTGTCGACGGTGGTGCACGCGCAGCAGATCATCGTGATGGACAAGGGGCGCATCGTCGAGCGCGGCACGCATGCGCAATTGCTGAGCGCGAACGGCCTGTTCGCGCAGATGTGGGCGCTGCAGCAGCGCGCGGCGGCGGCGCCGGAGCTGGTGGAAACGGCGGGGGCGGGGGATGGCGGACCGTGAGCGGGCCGCGCTTTATTTGACTTGCGGAAGGCGCGAGGCGGCTCGAGTGGTGAACCTGGTAGGTAGACGCTGACGCGCGATCGAATGCCAGGCGCGAACTATGCGGCGTTGCGCATCGAGCAGAGCGTCGCACAATGCCGGCGTTCTGCTCGACGCACGCGGAGTTACCCCGGCTCGCTGCGCTCAGCGCGCGCTCAACCGTTGATCTAGCGCGTGCAACTGCGCAGGCGTGCCGACGTTCTCCCACAAGCCTTCGTACAACTCGCCACTCGCGAGCCCGCGGGCAATCGTGTCGCGGTAATAAGGCGTGAGCGCGCGCCGGGTGCCGCGCGGCAGATCGCGGAACATGCGCGTGTCGTAGAGCCCGATGCTGCCGAACGTCAAGCGGGGCTGTGCGTCGAGCGACAGCACGCCGTCAGCCAGACTGAAGTCGCCGTGCGGATGAAACGCCGGATTCGGCACCATCACCAGATGCATGCCCGGCTCGGGGAGTGTCTTGAGGGTGTCGGCGCGAGCATTCAGCGCGGCGTAATCGAAATCGGCGTACACGTCGCCGGCGACGGCCGCGAACACTTCGCTCGCGCCGTCATCCTCCAGCAGCGGCAACGCCTGGACGATGCCGCCCGCTGTCTCCAACGCCTCGTGTTCAGCCGAGTAGCGCAATTCGACCTGCCAGCGCGAACCGTCGCCGAGCGCGGCTTCGATCTGCGCGCCGAGCCAAGCATGGTTGATCACGATGGTCTGGAAGCCGGCCCGCGCGAGCCGTTCGATCTGCCACACGATCAGCGGTTTGCCGCCCACTTCGAGCAAAGGCTTGGGGCAGGCGTCGGTCAACGGACGCATGCGATCGCCGCGGCCCGCGGCGAAAATCATCGCTTTCTTCAGGGACATTGTTTTTGGTCAGAACGTGTAGCCGACTTCATTCGCGCGGCCTTCGAGTTCGTCGAGCAGCTTCGCGAACGGACGCAGCGGCGCATAGCGTTCGGCCACCTTGCGCGCATAGCCGATGAAACGCGGCAGATCTTTCATGTAATGCGGCTTGTTGTCCCGGTAGTTGATCCGGCAGAACAGCCCCAGCACCTTGATGTGCCGTTGCAGCCCCATCCATTCGATCTGGCGGTAGAACTCGCCGAAATCGGCATCGACCGGCAGGCCGGCCTTTTTCGCGCGTTCCCAGTAGTACACGAAGCAATCCAGTTCGAACTCCTCGTCCCAGCCGAGGAACGCGTCGCGTAGCAGCGAAGCGACGTCGTACGTGATCGGGCCGTACACCGCGTCCTGGAAGTCGAGCACGCCGGGATTGGCGGCGGGACGTTGCGAATCCGGCGCGGCAACCATCAGATTGCGTGGCATGAAATCGCGCAGCATGAACACTTGGGGCTGCGCGCGCGCACTCGCGATCAGCAGCGCGAACGTGCGATCAAGCAATCCGCGCGTCCTGTCGTCGACCTCGCGGCCCAGGTGCCGGCCGATGAACCACTCCGGCATCAACTCCATCTCGCGGCGCAGGAATGCTTCGTCGAACGGCGGCAGCACGTTTTCGCGCGAGCTCAGTTGCCAGCGGATCAGCGCGTCGAGCGCGTCGCGCATCAGCGTGCGGGCGCGGCGCGGGTCATTCGCCTGTTGCGCTTCGGTCAGCGCGCCGAGGTACGACGCGGTGCCCAGATCGGTGACGAGCATCAGACCGGCGTCGAAATCGACCTCCAGCACGCGCGGCACGTGCACGCCGGCCGCGTCGAGCAGCCCGGCGACCTGCACGAATTCGCGGCACTTTTCGGGCGGCGGGGCATCGACGGCGATCAGGGTGACGGCGCTTTCGCCTTCCGCAGCCTTACCAGTGAGCCGGAAATAGCGGCGGAAACTGGCGTCGGACGAAGCGGGGGCAAGCGTGTCGAGCTGCAGCGCATAGCGCGCCGCGTGGCCTTGCAGCCAGGCTTTGAGCAGTTCGAGGCGGTTGTCGGCGAAGTCTTGAGTAGTGTCTTGGGAATGGGGGAGCGTCATGAAAACCGGCGGCAAATTCAGAGGGGCAACGTCTTGCCATATAATACCCCACGACTTTTTTGACGCGACTCACGCCAGCTTTCGCGTGTTCCGCTTTACCGCCCGCCTCATCGTTCGACAGATTGTAAATATTGATGTACAGCCGACTGTCACGGTCGGGGTGTGCAGGCGGTGGATCGTGACTGCAATAGCTGACGGACGGGCCGATTCGCCAAACGATACATGCCGCCTAGACAGCTTTCCCAAACGACTCCCTCTTGTGCCGTAGTGCCGCGCAAAAGGCGGCTCGTCGCGGCTTTGATCGCCGCTCCGGGCCTGATGCCCGCGCTTGCGCACGCCCAGTTGGTGGGGGAAGCCGCGCAGCCGCAGCCTATCGATGCGCCATGGGGCATGCGGCTTGCCCCGCAACTCGAAGAACATCCGCTGCAAACCGGCCAGAGGCCGGCCACGTTCGTGCTCGGCGACAGCGCGAGCGGCACCATCGACCAGGACCTGGCGGCCAAGGGTTCGGCCGAGGTGCGCCACAATACCGCCGTGATCAAGGCCGACGCGCTGCACTACGATCAGGACACGGACATGGCCGACGCGTACGGCCAGGTGCACGTGATCAACAGCGGCAATACCTTCATCGGTCCCGAAGCGCATCTGCGCGTGGACTCGACCGAAGGCTTCATGACCTCGCCGAAATACCACTTCAACCTGACCGGCGGCTCGGGCAGCGCGGAGCGTGTCGACCTGCTCGACTCCGAACGCTCGGTGTTCACGAAGGGCACTTACACTGCGTGCGCTTGCACGGACAACCCGGCGTGGTACATCAAGGGCAGCGAGTTCGACTTCGACACCGGCGCGGACGAAGGGGTAGCGTACAACAGCGTGCTGTTCTTCCAGGGCGTGCCGGTGTTCGCGTCGCCGTGGCTGTCGTTCCCGCTGTCGGGCGCCCGGCGCAGCGGGATTTTGCCGCCCACGTTCTCGCTGAGTTCGACCAACGGCCTCGAACTGTCGGTGCCGTATTACTTCAACATCGCGCCGAATCGCGATCTGCTCGTCACGCCGCGTCTGATCTCGAAACGCGGTGTGCAGTTGCAGAGCACGTTCCGGTATCTGTCACCCACGTATTCCGGTTCGATCACCGGCGAGTTCCTGCCGGACGACCATATAACGCATACGAACCGCTACGCGCTGTACATCCAGCACAACCAGAACTTCGGCAACGGGTTCGGCGGTTACATCTACTACAACAGGGTTTCGGATAACACCTATCCGGAAGACCTGTCGTCGTCGGTCAGTCAGTTCATTAACGGCACGCAGCTCCTGTATCAGCAGGAAGCCGGGTTGACCTACAACAACGGCCCGTGGTCCGTGCTCGCGCGCGAGCAGCACTGGCAAACGCTGACGCCGTCGGTCGCGCCGTATGGCCGCGAGCCGCAGTTGAACGTGAAGTACGCGAAGTACAACATCGGCGGTTTCGACTTCGGCGCCGAGGCCGACTACTCGGACTTCCGCATCACCACCGCGGACCTGACCGAAGGCCAGCGGGTGCTGTTCAACCCGTACGTGTCGTATTCGGTGGTCGGGCCGGGCTACTTCGTCACGCCGAAGGTGCAGTGGCACTTCGCGTCGTACAACCTGAACAACATCGGCACCGATCTGCCGGCCGGCTCGGTGAAGAATTTCACCGAGTCGATCCCGACGCTGAGCTTCGACACGGGGCTGATTTTCGAGCGTTCGGTGCGCGTGTTCGGCGCGGATTACATCCAGACGCTGGAGCCACGCCTGTACTACGTGTACACGCCGTTTCGCAACCAGAACAACGCTCCGCTGTTCGACACCGCCGACTCCGACTTCGGTCTGGCGGAGATTTTCCAGCCGAACACCTTCGTCGGTAACGACCGGATCGCCGACGCGAACCGTCTGACGGCCGCCATCACCACGCGCTTCATCAACCCGGCCACGGGCGACGAACGCGCCCGCTTCGTGATCGCGCAGCAGTACTTTTTCCAGGATCAGCGCGTCACGCTGGAGCCGACCCAGACCACCACCCAGACCGCACACTCGGACCTGATCGCGGGTGCGTCGATCAAGCTCGGCGCCGGTTTCGCTTCGGAAACGGCGTTCCAATATAATGCCGACAACAATCAGCTGGTGAAGACGAGCGTCGGCTTCGGGTTCAGTCCGGCGAGCGGCAAGGTGATCAACGTCGCGTATCGCTACACGCGCGCGAACACCACGCTCGACAACCAGCCGATCAACCAGGTGCTGGTTTCGGGCCAATGGCCGCTGACGCACCGGGTGTACGGCGTCGCCCGTTTCAATTACGACCTGAACGGCCATCGGATCGTCGACGGTCTGATCGGCATGCAATACGACGCCGACTGCTGGACGCTCGGCGCCGGCCTCCAGCGCTATGCGAACGGTCTGAACACATCGGGGCAGACTCAGTCGAGCACGCGGTTTCTCGCGCAGTTGACGTTCAAGGGCTTGTCGAGCGTCGACAACGGGCTGATGACCGCGTTCCGCAGCAGCGTGGCTGGCTATACGCCGTTGCCGCCGCCCCCGCCGCCGGAGTCGCGTTTCACCAATTACGAATGACGTGCGCCCGATCATTTATAGAATGCGAAAAGACGGGCCAGGCGTGCCCGACATCATTGGAGTATCTGTGGCAATCATGAAAAAGCTTCGCTTGGCAACGCTTGCGGCCGGTCTCGTCGGCGCGGCGTCTTTCCTGTCGGTTGCGCCGGTACAGGCGCAGGCGCTGGGCGGCAATAGCGGCCAGACGGTCGACACCATCGCCGCAGTGGTCAACAACGGTGTCATCACGCGACGCGAGCTCGACGAGCGCATCAGCCTGATCACGCGGCGCCTGAACCAGCAGAACGCGCCGGTCCCGCCGATGGAACAATTGCGCCAGCAGGTGCTCAACCAGATGGTGCTGGAGCGCATCCAGCTGCAGAAGGCGAAAGAAGACGGCATCAACATCGACGACGCCGCCGTGCAAAAAACGCTCGAGCGGCTTGCGCAGGCGAACAACATGTCGCTCGACATGTACCGCGCGCGCATCGAGGCGCAAGGCGTGCCCTGGACCACGTTCACCGGCGACGCACGTACCGAACTCACGCTGTCGCGTCTACGCGAGAAGGAAGTAGACAGCAAGATCACGGTGTCGGACGCCGAGGTCGCGAACTACATCGCCAGTCAGCGTGGCCCGAACGCCGGCCAGACGAGCGACCTGCACTTGCAGCACATTTTCGTGAAGGCGCCGCTGAACGCGTCGGAGACCGACATCGAGGCGGCGCAGCAGAAGGCCCAGGCGCTGCTGAACGAAGCCAAGGGCGGCGCCAATTTCGAAAAGCTCGCGAAGTCCAGCTCGCAGGCACCGGATGCGGCGAAGAACGGCGGCGACCTGGGTTTCCTCGCGCCGTCCAAGCTGCCGCCTGAATTCGTCAAGGCCGCGTCGACGATGCGCCCGGGCGAAGTCAGTCCGGATCTGATCCGCACCAGCGACGGTTTCGAAATCGTGCGGCTGGTCGACCGCCGCGCCGGTCAGGGCACCAGCTCGGATGCGCCGAAGCTTGTGCAGACGCACGTGCGCCACATCCTGCTGCGCGTCGGCGACGGCATGTCGGAGCCGCAGGCACGTCAGAAGCTGCTCGACATCAAGAACCAGATCGCCGCGGGCGGCGACTTCTCGAAGTTCGCGCACACTTACTCGCAAGACGGTTCGGCGTCGCAAGGCGGCGACCTCGGCTGGATCAGCCCGGGCGAGACGGTGCCGGAATTCGAGCGTGCAATGAACTCGCTGCAGGATGGCCAGATCAGCGACCCGGTCCGCAGTGAGTACGGCTACCACCTGATCCAGGTGCTGGGCCGCCGCGAATCGGAAGGCTCGGTGTCGCAGCAGATGGATCTGGCGCGTCAGGCAATCGGTCAGCGCAAGGCGGAACAGGCTTACGCCGACTGGCTGCGCGAGCTGCGCGACACCGCGTACGTGGAAGTCAAACCCACGCTACCGAGCGTGCAATAACATCATGACGAGCGTCGCCCAGTCCGCCAGCCAGCCGTTGCAGATCGCGATCACGACTGGCGAGCCCGCCGGCGTCGGCCCCGAACTGACCGCGCAGGCGTTGGCCGGCGCGGCCACGCATTGGCCCGCCGCACAGTTCACCGTGCTCGGCGACGCCGCTCTGCTTGCCGAACGCGCGCGCGCGGTGGGTGTCGATTGGGCTGCGCTGCTGGCGCACGGGCAGCGCGTGCGCGTGCAGCATACGGCGCTCGGCGCGCCGTCGCTTGCGGGCAAGCTCGACGCCGCCAACGGCCGCTACGTGCTCGATCTGCTCGACAGCGCGATCGACGGCGCAATGGCCGGCACGTTCGACGCAATCGTCACCGCGCCGCTGCAGAAAAGCACCATCAACGACGCCGGCGTGCCGTTCACCGGCCACACCGAATACCTGGCCGAGCGCACCCACACGCCGCGTGTAGTGATGATGCTGGCCGGCACCGGCAGGCGTCCGCTGCGCGTTGCGCTCGCGACCACGCATCTGCCGCTCAAGGATGTTTCCGCCGCGCTGTCCATCGAGAGTCTTGTCGAGACGCTGCGTATCATCGACCACGATCTGCGCCATCACTTCGGCTTGCCGGCGCCGCGCATCCTCGTGACCGGGTTGAACCCGCACGCGGGCGAGAACGGCTATCTGGGCCACGAGGAAATCGACGTCATCACGCCGGCGCTCAAACTCGTGAACGACCAGGGCATCGACGCGCGCGGTCCCTATCCGGCCGACACGCTGTTCCAGCCGCGTTATCTGGAGCAGGCCGACTGCGTGCTGGCGATGTTTCACGATCAGGGCCTGCCGGTGTTGAAATACGCGACGTTCGGCGAAGGCATCAATGTGACGCTCGGCTTGCCGATCATCCGCACTTCGGTCGATCACGGCACCGCGCTCGATCTCGCCGGCACCGGCCGCGCCGATGCGGGCAGCCTGATTGCCGCCATCGACACGGCGGTGTCGATGGCGCAGCAGCGCCGCGCGGGCTGAGTCAGCGCCGCTGCGCACGTTCCGCCGCCGAGTGTTCGGCGTGAGCGGGGGCGTGTGCAGCAGCACGAGCTATGCGAAGCATGCGCGGTCTGTGACCGGTTCGCACGTGCGTTGCGCGTATTCCTTTTCTTAAGCAGTTCTCTTTCTTAGCGTTTCTTCGATGTCCACCAGCAGACAGCAACAGGGCCGGCACCAAGGTCATCTCGCGCGCAAGCGTTTCGGTCAGAACTTTCTGGTCGACATGGGCGTGATCGATTCGATCGTCGACGTGATCCGGCCGCAGCGCGGCGAGCGCATGGTCGAGATCGGACCGGGGCTCGGCGCGCTCACCGAACCGCTGATCGAGCGCCTGGCGACGGCGCAGGCGCCGCTGCACGCGGTCGAACTGGATCGCGATCTGATCGGCCGTCTGAAGACGAAGTTCGGCGACCTGCTCGAACTGCACGCGGGCGATGCGCTCGCGTTCGACTTCGGCTCGCTGGCCGCGCCTGGCGAGAAGGCGTCGCTGCGTATCGTCGGCAATCTGCCTTACAACATTTCGAGCCCGCTGCTGTTTCATCTGACCTCGTTCGCGCATCTCGTGATCGATCAGCACTTCATGTTGCAGAACGAAGTGGTCGAGCGGATGGTGGCGGAGCCGGGCACCAAGGCGTTCAGCCGGCTATCCGTAATGCTGCAATACCGCTACGTGATCGACAAGCAGCTCGACGTGCCGCCCGAGGCGTTCCAGCCGCCGCCGAAGGTCGATTCGGCGATCGTGCGGATGATCCCGTACGAGGCACATGAGCTGCCGGCCGTCGACGAGCGGGTGCTGGGCGAAGTGGTGACGGCGGCGTTCTCGCAGCGTCGGAAGATGTTGCGCAACACGCTCGCAGCGTTCCGCGATTCGGTGGATTTCGACGCACTCGGCTTCGATCTGCAACGCCGTGCCGAAGACGTGCCGGTTGCCGAATACGTGCGCGTGGCGCAGATCGTGGCGGGCAAAGGGTAAGTCACTCGCGCCGGGCCACACCACACGCATTGTGCCCGCGTGTTGAGCGCCACTCGCCACGCGCGTCGAATCGCGCGCGCGAGGCGCTAATCCCTAAGCCGCAAACCGCTTTGCCGGTGCATTGACCAGCGCAATGCCGGTTAACACCAGCATCGCGGCCAACAAGAAGCGCAGGCTGAACGACTCGCCGAGCAGCATCACGCCGAAGGTCACGCCGAACAGCGGCGTGAGAAACGAGAACACCGACAGGCGCGACGCGCTATAGCGCGTCAGCAACCAGAACCACACCAGATAGCTGACGAACGCGACGACCACCGCCTGATACGCGAGGCTCACCAAGGCGAGCGGCGTGACGGTGTCGACGCGGGCCTGGCCGAGCCCGAGCGCCAGCGCGAGCAACACCACCGCCGATACCGCCAACTGATAGAACAGCGTTTTGCTGGCGCTCGATTGCGCGAGGCGCGTCGCGCGCACCACCACGGTCGTCGCGGCCCACAGGATGCCTGCTACCACGCCGAGCGCGTCGCCGGCCACGCCTGCGAGCGTCGAGCCGCGCGCAGCGGGCCCATGCAGGAAGCCGTCCGCGAATGCCAGCGTCATCCCCGCGAACGCGACGAAGATGCCGAGCCATTGAATCCGCCGCATCCGTTCACCGTCGACGAACCAGTGCAGCCCGAGCGCCGTGAAGCACGGCGCCGTGTACAGAAACACCGCCATGCGCGACGCGCTGGTCAGCGTCAAGCCGAGAAAGATGCAGACGAACTCCGCGGCGAACAGCACGCCCGCGAGCAGGCCCGCGCCTAGCGTGCCGTCGTCGCGAAAGAGCGGCGTGCCACGGGCACGCGCCCAACCCCACACCAGCGCCGCCGCGATCGCGGAACGCAAGCCGGCCTGGAAGACTGGTGGCAGCGCCGAGTTGGTGCTCTTGATCGCCACTTGCTGCAGTCCCCAGATCGCGCACAGGCCGATCATCAACAGGATTGCGAAGCTATCCGGGGCGCGGCGTGCGGGCAGGACGGTGATGCTCATGGGCGTTGATGGCGGTGAGATCGGGAAGCGGTGACAGGGATGCTGCGGTCAGAAGCGGATGCGAAACCCAAAAAAGCGTGCGGCCGCCGCGATAAGTCATACGATAGCAAACCCAGCCCGTCCGCAAACCGAAGCCCCTACCTTCTACGCGTGCTTCCTACAGCCCGCAAGTCCTTTGCTTCGTTAGCAACACCTACGTCAGACCAATTTTATGAACGCCACCATTTCGCGCTAAGGTTCGAACACCAGCGTTTCATCAGGACATTCATACGGACTGCGTCACCACAGTGCAGCGCGCCGACGCCCACGCCGACGAGCCGGTTCGCGCAAAGCGGAGCCGGTACGAGGAGACGACATGAAGCACGTATGCAGGTGGGCGGCGGCCATGATGCCCGCGGCGATCGCGTCGCTGGGATGGCAGGCGGCGCACGCGCAGTCCAGCGTGACGCTGTACGGCGTGGTCGACGAAAGCGTGCGCTATCTGACCAACGTGAACAAGGCTGGCGACTCGTCGATCGGACTCGGTCCAGGTGGCTTGACGCAAAGCCGCTGGGGCGTGAAAGGCGTCGAGGATCTCGGCGGCGGCTGGTCCACCTTCTTCAAGCTCGAAAATCGTTTGAACATCAACAGTGGCCAGAGCGATCCCACGTTGCCGTTCTTCAACGAAGCGCAAGTGGGCGTGCGATCGAACGCGTTCGGCCAGGTGATTCTGGGTCGCCAGTACAACGTGATGATCGAAGGCATTACGGCGGGCGGCTATGGCAGCAACTTCTGGATTCCCTACGATTTCAGCTTCCAGCCGGAAGTGACCATGACGGGCGGCATCTGGACCAGCAACCAGGTGCAATATCAGGCGAGATACAACGGCTTCAGCTTCTCGGCCGGTTATGCGTTCGGCGGCAACGCGGGCAATTCGTACGGCAGCCAGATCGGCGCCGCCGCCGCTTACGGGCCGGCGGGTGGTCCATTCACCATCGGCGGCGCGTACGAAGAGTCGAAAGATTCGGTCAACGGCGCGGCGGCGAAAGCGTGGACCTTCGGCGGTTCCTATACGTGGAACCGCACGCGCTTTTCGGCGGGCTACATC
Source organism: Paraburkholderia sp. RL18-085-BIA-A (assembly GCF_046027075.1). Taxonomy (NCBI): domain Bacteria; kingdom Pseudomonadati; phylum Pseudomonadota; class Betaproteobacteria; order Burkholderiales; family Burkholderiaceae; genus Paraburkholderia; species Paraburkholderia sp. RL18-085-BIA-A. The sequence goes on from NZ_JARESU010000054.1 coordinate 45,473, forward strand.
GTCAATCAGAACGACGCCGGTTTTTCGAACTTCGCCAACGGGCCCTTCACCGCGCCCGTGCTGGCCGCGCTCAAGTACACGGACTTCGCGCGGCGTCGCATGATCATGGGCGGCATCACGCAGCAGGTCGGCAACGCGTGGCACTTCGCGGCGAACGTGTGGCGCACGTTGCAGGACGGCAAGACCGCCGCGCAGGACGGCTCGGCCTGGCAGTATCAACTGGTCGCCGACTATAACCTGTCGAGGCGCACCGACATCTATCTGGAAGGCGACTATGCGCAATACCGGGGCGGTCTGATCGGCGCGCAACTGCAAGGCGTCAACGGCATCGGACTTGCGCAGAAGGGCACGCAACTCGGGCTCATGGCTGGGCTGCGGCATCAGTTCTGAGCGCCGGCGCGCGTGACCCGAGCTCTGCAGCGATGCGTGATTCCGGGTACATTTACGGTCTCGTTATCACGCAACAAACAGGGAGTGCACAATGCGCCTGCTTCACACCATGCTCCGGGTCGGCGATCTGGATCGTTCCATTGCCTTCTACACCGAACTGCTCGGCATGAAACTGCTGCGCCGCGACGATTATCCGGACGGTAAATTCACACTGGCCTTCGTCGGCTATACGGACGAACGCGACGGCACTGTCATCGAACTGACGCAAAACTGGGACACGCCTTCGTATGATCTCGGCACCGGCTTCGGACACCTCGCGGTCGAAGTCGAGGACGCGTATGCCGCTTGTGACAAGATCAAGGCGCAAGGCGGAACGGTCGTGCGCGAAGCCGGCCCGATGAAACACGGTACCACCGTGATCGCATTCGTCACGGACCCGGACGGCTACAAGATCGAATTCATCCAGAAGAAAAAATGAGGTAGATGGCGGGGCAAGCTCAAACAATGAACAACAATAATCCCTACTTCAAAGAACTCGGCGAGATTCACGCCGAAATCCAGGCATTGTTCGACGGCTCCGCGGACGACGGCGCGCTGCAACGGATCGTGGCGCGCTTCGCACCGCAATTCACGATGGTGATGCCGTCCGGCGCCGCACTGGATCATGCGGGCGCGTGCGACATCTTCGCGAGGCTGCGCGGCGCGCGTCCCGGCTCGCAAATCACGATTCGCGATATGGAGATCGTCGCGGAGTATCCGGCGGGTGCGGTGGTGAAGTATCGCGAGTATCAGCGCGACGCTGCGGGCAACGCGAACGTGCGGCGCTCGACGGCGGTGCTGGATCTCGACGCGCACGGCAAGGTGACGTGGCGGCATCTGCACGAGACCTTCTGCACGGAGTAAGCGGCGAATCGTCGCAGTTAGTGACCGGTGTTGGCCGGTTGAGATGCAAGCCGGCGCTTCATCAGGATGAAGCGCCGGCTTGAAGATAAAGACGCGAAGACGCTCAAAGCGTCGGCAGCAATTCCGGCGGATGCGACTTTAGCGTCTGCCGCGCTTCGCGGAATTCCGGAAAAATCGATTCGACCGTTTGCCAGAAGCGCGGGCTGTGATTCATTTCACGCAGATGCGCGAGTTCGTGTGCAACGACGTAGTCGATGATGGACAGCGGAAAATGAATCAGCCGCCAGTTCAGGCGAATCTTGCCATCACTCGAACAACTGCCCCAGCGCGTGGCCGCTGACGAGAGCGCATACGCGCGATAGTCGACGCCGAGCTTTTCAGCGTAAATCGCGAGGCGCTCGCCGAACAGACGTTTCGCTTCGCCTTGCAGCCAGCCTTGCACGCGGTCCTTGATCTGCTGCGGATCGGCCTGCAACGGCAACGGCACTTGCAGCGCCGCGTCGGCTGCGCTGAACGCCAACGTGCCTCGCGGCGAACCGAGCTTCACACGCACCGGTTGGCCGAGATACGGCACCTCGGCGCCGTCTTTCCAGTCGACCTTCGGCAACGCGCGCTGTTCGACTCGCGTTTGCCATTCGATCAGCTTCGTGAAGATCCAGCGCTGCTTTTCGGTGATCGCGGTTTCGATATCGGCGAGCGTGACCCAGCGCGGCGCCGTGATCGTCAGACCGGTGCTGTCGATCGCAAAGCCGATCGAGCGGCGCGCCGAACGCTTGAGCGCGTAGTGCAGCGTGCGCGAGCCGATGGTCAGGCTGCGCAGCTTGCTGCCGTCCGGCGCGAGCGGCACGGTCGGCTGTTGCGCGGCAGGCGAGCCCGGCGATGGCGCGGAAGGCGACGGGGACGACGACGTCGACCCTGGCTCTGCGAAGAGCGGGAGATCGAGCTGCCGGTTATCGAGCGCCGCAGCGGGCTGCGACGTAGGAGACTTCTGCATCGGATTCGCTTCGCGCGATACGCCTGTGAGGGCGTGGGCGCGTCAGATTGGTGCGGCGGCGGAGTTGTCATCCGCCGCGCGGTACGCGGTGGGATCGATGCGACGCATTTCAGTTTCGATCCACTGTTCGACGCGCGTGTTGACTTCGTCGGGCGTGAGCCCCGTCGTCTCGATCGGCTTGCCGATCGACACTGTGACTATACCCGCATATTTCAGAAACGAGTTGCGAGGCCATACGCGTCCCGCGTTATGCGCGATCGGCACGACCGGTGCGCCGGAAGCGATCGCGAAGCGTGCGCCGCCGGTCTTGTATTTGCCTTGCTTGCCGGTCGGCGTGCGGGTGCCTTCCGGAAACATGATGACCCATGCGCCTTCCGCCATGCGCGCCTTGCCTTGTCGGATGACGGATTCGAACGCGTACTTGCCTTCCTTGCGATTGATGTGAACCATCTTCAGCATGCCGAGCGCCCAGCCGAAGAACGGCACGTAGAGCAGCTCGCGCTTGAACACGTAGCACAGCGGCCGCGGCATCAGTGCCGGAAACGCCAGCGTTTCCCACGCCGATTGATGCTTGGAGAGCAGCACCGCCGGACCGTTGGGCAGGTTCTCGTAGCCTTCGATCCGGTAGCGGATACCGTTGAGCCAGCGCACCGTCATGAGCGTTGCGCGGCACCAGCCGGCCGCCATCCAGTAGCGGTTGTCGGCGCGCAGGAAAGGGAATGCGATGAAGCACGCGACCGCGTACGGCACCGTGAACAGCACGAAGTAGATCAGCAGCAGCAAAGAACGAATGAAGCGCATCGGCATGGTCTGTGAGGGTTGGGGACGCGCGTGGCGCGCGTCACTCTTGAGCGTCGGCGAGAAAGTCGAGCGCGAACGCGCGCAGGTCGTCGTGCACGATCGTGCCTTCGGGCAAGCCGCCGGCCGCGAGTGTCTTGCGGCCCTTGCCGGTCAGCACCAGATGAAGCGGGTGGCCGAGCGCCGCGCCGGCCTGCAGATCGCGCATTGCGTCGCCGACGACCGGCGTGTGCTCCGGATCGACCTCGAAACGCTCGGTGATCATCTTCAGCATGCCGGGCTTCGGCTTGCGGCATTCGCAGTGATCTTCCGCCGTGTGCGGGCAGAAGAACACGGCTTCGATACGTCCGCCGACCGCCGCCGCCAGCCGATGCATCTTCAGATGCATCGCATTGAGCGCGTTCATGTCGAACAGACCGCGGCCGATACCAGACTGATTGGTCGCGATCGCCACGCGATAACCGGCCTGGTTCAGACGCGCGATCGCTTCGAGCGAGCCAGGCAGTGCGACCCATTCGTCCGGCGACTTGATGAACGCGTCGGAGTCGACGTTGATCACGCCGTCGCGGTCGAGGATCACCACTTTTTTGGTCGGCATGGCGCGGGGCTCAGGCGTCGAGTCGGGAAATGTCGGCGACGCAGTTCATCTGCTGATGCAGCGCGCCGAGCAAGGCCAGACGGTTGGCGCGCAGCGCCGGATCTTCAGCGTTTACCATCACGTCGTCGAAGAACGTGTCGACCGGCTCACGCAACGCGGCGAGCGCGGTCAGCGCGCCCGTGTAGTCGCGCGCGGCCAGTTGCGTCTGCACGCGCGGCGCGACCTGTTCGAGCTGCGCATGCAAGGCTTTTTCCGCCGTCTCGACGAGCAGCGCGGTCTGCACGCCGCCGGTCGCCGCGCCTTCCGACTTCTTCAGGATGTTCGAGATGCGCTTGTTGGCCGCGGCGAGCGATGCCGCCTCGGCCAGCGTCGCGAACTCGCGCACCGCATCCAGGCGCGCGACGATGTCGTCCAGGCGCGTGGGGTTCAGCGCCAGCACCGCGTCGATTTCTCCGGCCGCGTAGCCACGTTCACGCAGCAGGCCGCGTAGGCGGTCCATGCTGAATTCGTAGACGGCTTGCGTCGAATCGGCAACGTTCGGCACTGCGGCGAATTGCGCGTAAGCGGTGCGCAGCAGTTCGACGAGGTCGATCGGCAACTGCTTCTCGACCAGAATCCGTAGCACCCCGAGCGCATGACGGCGCAGTGCGAACGGGTCTTTTTCGCCGGTGGGTTGCAGGCCGATGCCCCAGATGCCGACCAGCGTTTCGAGCTTGTCGGCCAGCGCGACGACGGTGCCGGTCGCGGTGGTGGGCAACGCGTCGCCCGAAAAGCGCGGCTGATAGTGTTCCGAGCACGCGAGCGCGACTTCTTCCGGCTCGCCGTCGTGGCGCGCGTAGTACGTGCCCATAGTGCCTTGCAGCTCGGGGAATTCGCCGACCATGTCGGTGATCAGGTCGGCTTTGGCCAGACGCGCGGCGCGCTTTGCGAGCGCAGCATCGGCGCCGATCAGCCCGGCGATCGCGCCGGCCAGCGCTTCGACACGCTCGACGCGTTGCAGCGCCGAGCCCAGTTTGTTGTGATACACGACGTTCGCGAGCAGCGGCACACGATCGGCGAGCGGCTTCTTTTTGTCCTGCTCGAAGAAGAATTTCGCATCGGCCAGGCGCGGGCGCACCACCCGCTCATTGCCTTCGATGATATCGCCGGGCGTCGTCGTCTCGATGTTCGACACGATCAGGAAGCGCGAGCGCAGCTTGCCGTTCGCATCGGTCAGTGCGAAGTACTTCTGGTTGGTCTGCATCGTGAGGATCAGGCATTCCTGCGGCACTTGCAGGAACTCGTCCTCGAAACGGCACGAATAGACCACCGGCCATTCGACCAGCGACGTCACTTCGTCGAGCAGCGCTTCGGGCATCACCACCTGGTCGCCGTTGGCTTGCGCGAGCAGGTGCGTGCGGATGGTTTCCTTGCGGTCGGCGAAATTCGCGACCACGCGGCCTTTGTGCATCAGCGTTTCGGAGTACGCATCCGCATGCTGGATCTGCACGAAACCTTCGGAGAGGAAGCGGTGGCCGAGCGTGGTGTCGTCGGCGTCGATGCCGAGCGCGCTGACCGGCACGACCTGGTCGTTATGCAGTGCGGTCAGACGATGCGCCGGACGCACAAACTTCACATTGGTGCCGTCCGGACGCTGATAGGTCATGTCCTTCGGGACCGGCAGCTTGGAGAGCGCTTCGTTGAGCGCGTCTTGCAGACCGTCGGCGAGCGTCGCGCCAGGCGCCGCATAGCGCAGGAAGAACGCTTCGGCCTTGCCGTCCTGCGCGCGCTCCAGGTCGTTCACCGAAAAATCGGGGAAGCCGAGCGCAGCGAGTTTCTTCGCGAGCGGCGCGGTGGGTTGGCCGTCTTTATCGAGCGCGACGGAAACCGGCAGCACTTTTTCGCGCACGTGCTTTTCCGGCGCGACCGCGCGCACGTTCTTGATCGTGACCGCGAGGCGGCGCGGCGTCGCGTAACGCTCGAACGACAGTTCGCCTTCGATCAGATCGCGCGCCGCGAGGCGCTGCGCAATACCTTCAGCGAACGCGTCGCCAAGGCGCGCGAGCGCTTTCGGCGGCAGTTCTTCAGTCAACAGCTCGACGAGCAGGGTAGCGTGATGGGGTTGAGTCATGAGGTGATGTTCTCGTCAGTCCTGGTCGATCTTGCGCTCGACTTTCAGCGGCGGCGCCCACGCGGGCATTGCGGCATCTTGCTCGTCGGTGGTGAGGCCGGGCACGCCGTGCACCGGATTGCCGAGCATCGGGAAGCCGAGCTTTTCACGCGAATCGTAGTAAGCCTGTGCGACCAGACGCGACAGCGCGCGAATCCGGCCGATGTACGCCGCGCGTTCCGTGACCGAAATCGCGCCGCGTGCGTCGAGCAGGTTGAACGTGTGGCCGGCCTTGAGCACCAGCTCATAGGCGGGCAGCGCGATCTGCGCTTCGATCATGCGCTTCGCTTCCGCTTCGTAGCTGTTGAAAAACGTGAACAGCAGATCGACGTTCGCCTGCTCGAAGTTGTACGTGGACTGTTCGACTTCGTTCTGGTGATACACGTCGCCATACGTGAGCCGACGGATTTCCGGGCCGTTCGGGCCTTGCTCTTCCCACTCGGTCCACACCAGGTCGTAGACGTTTTCGACCTTCTGCAGATACATCGCGAGACGCTCGAGCCCGTACGTGATTTCGCCGAGCACCGGCTTGCAGTCCAGCCCGCCGACTTGCTGGAAGTAGGTGAACTGGGTCACTTCCATGCCGTTCAGCCACACTTCCCAGCCCAGCCCCCAGGCGCCGAGCGTGGGGTTTTCCCAGTCGTCTTCGACGAAGCGCACGTCGTTCTGCTTCAGATCGAAACCGAGGGCTTCGAGCGAACCGAGGTACAGGTCGAGGATGTTTTCCGGCGCGGGCTTCAGCACCACCTGGTACTGGTAGTAGTGCTGCAGACGGTTCGGGTTCTCGCCGTAGCGACCGTCTTTCGGACGGCGCGACGGTTGCACGTAGGCGGCGCGCCACGGCTCGGGGCCGATTGCGCGCAGGAACGTATGGACGTGGGACGTTCCCGCGCCGACTTCCATGTCGATCGGCTGGAGCAACGCGCAACCCTGCTTGTCCCAATAGGACTGCAGTGTCAGGATGATTTGCTGAAACGTGAGCATGAAGTGCCTTTCGGGCATGAGGCCCCCCGCCAAGCGCCGAAGTGCGCGAGGTGGCCGTGGAGCGAAGTGCTAAACCGTAGATTTTAACGGAAAGGCAAGGGGGCGTCCGTTTTACGGGGTCGGACGCGGGCGGGATGCAGCTTTTGAACGACACAGGGCCGCGTGTTGGCGGCCCTGTGTCGTGAGTCATGCATCGGCGGTCACGTCGCCGCCAATTCCACCCTCGGCGAGAACGAGTCGCTTTGCGCGACAGGCCAGTACTTTTCGAACAGCGAGTAGCGATAGTTGCCGGTGAGCAGATCGTTCGGCTCGAGATAATTCAGCAGTTCCGACATCAGCCGCACCTCATGCGACGACACGCGCCGCACGATGTGATGCGCGCGCAGTTCCGCCGGATGCTTCAACCCCGCGGCCTGAATGATCTCCTTCAGCGCATGCAGCGTGTTGTGGTGAAAGTTGAACACGCGGTCGGCCTTGTCCGGCACCACCAGCGCGCGCTGGCGCACCGGGTCCTGGGTCGCGACACCGGTCGGGCAGCGGCCGGTGTGGCAGGTTTGCGCCTGAATGCAGCCCACCGCGAACATGAAGCCGCGCGCCGCGTTGACCCAGTCCGCGCCGATCGCTAGCGTCTTCGTGATGTCGAACGCGGTGATCATCTTGCCGCTCGCGCCGATGCGGATGCGCTGCCGCAAGCCGATACCGACCAGCGTGTTGTGCACCAGCAGCAGGCCTTCCTGCAACGGTACGCCGACGTGATCGGTGAATTCCAGCGGCGCCGCGCCGGTGCCACCTTCCGCGCCGTCCACGACGATGAAGTCCGGCAGAATCCCCGTTTCCAGCATCGCCTTCGCAATGCCGAAGAACTCCCACGGATGCCCGATGCACAGCTTGAAGCCAGTCGGCTTGCCGCCCGAAAGCGTGTGCAGACGCTCGACGAATTCGAGCAGGCCGCGCGGCGTCGAGAACTCGGAGTGCGTGGCGGGCGAGATGCAGTCGCGGCCCATCGGCACGCCGCGTGTTTCCGCGATTTCCGGCGTGATCTTCGCCGCGGGCAGTACGCCACCGTGACCCGGCTTCGCAACTTGCGACAGCTTCACCTCGATCATCTTCACTTGCGGCTCGGCGGCCTGCTTCGCGAACTTCTCGGCGCTGAAGGTGCCGTCGTCATTGCGGCAGCCGAAGTAGCCCGACGCGATTTCCCAGACTTCTGCGCCGTGCGAGTCCTGTATCCGCGCTGAAGAGGTCCAAACGGCAAGGCTTAGGGCGTTTTTAGTCGCGGATAACGTTAGCCCCGAATCCGAACGCGTCGAACCCTATGCCGGGCCCACGTTACCGGGTAGCAGCGGTTTCTCTACGAAACAGAGTCTTTGGATTGAAATCGGGATTCAACAAGTGCCACGCAGGGATGCCGAGCGCCAGCGCGACGCGCTCGAGGCTATCAACGGTTATGTTTCGTTCGCCGCGTTCAAGGCCACCGATGTAGGTCCTATGCAATCCAGCGCGATTCGCTAGCTCGTCTTGCTGCCAGTTCAGATACGCGCGAGACAGCCTCACATTCGTAGCGATTAGAGACCGTAGCGGGTGCGCGGTCATTGTTTTCAATCCAGGAGCAAGACGGAAGGTTAAAGGCGCATGACTTATCAATACGCGAATCTACCACCCATCGCGTCGCCTACTCGAAAAAGTATATCTAAAAACGTCAAATCTACTCGTAAACGTCAACTAACAAAAAGAACAAAAAGCGTGATACTTATATGCAGCATATGTATTATCTATACAGAATTTGATGTTTCGGTTGAGCTCGTTTCATCTGTCCCCAACAATTAGAGGGGCAACATGGCAACGAAACGAAGAAAGCTGAAGACGGACGACAAGGCCGACTACGAACCTCTGTTGCGAGTGTTGAAGGGAGGCCTCGCCTTCGAAGTGGTTGGGAAGGCGGAGTTCGATTTCAGTTGGTTACCTTCGCTATTTCCGCCTGCACTGGCCCGCCACATCGCGCTACGTGTGGCTCGAAGGTTTGCGCGCCTTGAAAAGGCAACTATCAAGGGGTTTATGCGAGCGTCATCATTCCGCGTGCGGAGGTTTTTCGGATGTGCATCATCCGGCCGCGGGAGGCCTCACTGTAGGGTGGAATCAGACTACAGACGACCAATGGTCCGAGCGCGTCGTCATCTTGGTGATAGCTTCTTGAGGTACGTACGACTGGTAACGGCTGGGATATCGCAATGCGGCGCGTCGACAATGAGTTCGATATCCCGCAATTTTTAGCGTCAGCTCTTGTGCGCAAAATCGCAGCTAGTAAATTCCGACTGCCGGCGGCCGACCGCGCTAGGTTTCAACAGTTGCCCGACCACGTGATTGAACGCATAGAACAAATTGTCCTCGAGGCTTTCCTTGAGGCCGACGAAGACGTTGGCGGTGAAATTCTGCGGGACCACTATTGGCAATAAGCCTTGGTCGCTCGGCGTGGAATGATTGCAAACGGTGAGCTGCTGTCACCGACTGAATTCAAAGAGCGCATCGGTGTAAGCGAGAAGCGCCTGGCGCGGCCAGTAGAAGAAGGGAGTGTCATTGGCGTCGACGTCGATGAGACTGAATACTTCCCCGCGTTGTTGGCCGACCCGTTGCTGAATCGCAAGCGGTTGCAGACAATTTGCCGAATCATCGTTCCGGCTGAACCGATGAGTCGACTTGATTTTCTGACGTCGCCGCGAGGTAGCTTGGGTAACCGCCGTCCGCTCGACATGCTCGACAGCGACGTTGATTTCAAATTGCTGCAGCGGATTGCAGCGGCTTGGGCCGCAGAATGGTCACGCACTGCCGTCAAACTGTACGAAGGCGCACACGAAATCGAGCCAAAGGATGTCGACCCGCTGTACACCGCGATTGCGGAAATCGACCCAAGGAGACCGTTGTGGGACCGCGCCTCTGAAGCGCTCCACGTGCACGGGTACCAATGGCCGCTCGGACCGTATCCTGATGTTCGAAAATTTTCTCTATTTGTCGAACGACAAGCCGCCGTGCATTCCTCGCCGATTCCAGAGGCTTGCGTGCAAGTCGTTGTGGACGGCGACTACATGCAAATCCGTATCGTCGCTGCGCCGGGGACTACGCTCCAGTCAGAAACAGTGCCTGGTGTTAAGGACAAAAGCTTTATCGACGTTGCAAAGCGTGTCATCGCATACCTCCTCGCACATTGAGCAAAGACCGTGAGCGCCTAAGCTAGATGATAAATCGCATACGACCAGTGGCAACGGACGTCAACGTAGATAAGGACGGTTTCACAGTTGTCCTGATGGATGGCGGTAAGTTGAAAGTCCCCTTCAAACGTTTTCCTAAACTGTTCACGGCATCGCGAGACCAAAGGCGAGCAGTTCGGATTTCCGCGTCGGGCTCGGGTTTGCGCTGGGACCAACTCGATGAAAAAATTAGTGTCAGCGAGCTGATGCGTGATGCTGAGAGGCGCCATCGTGATGAGCGATTAACCTCGTGCGTACCGGTCGACTTTCCATGGGACCCAACGCCTGCCTTGCTGTCAGGTACGCAGCCGAAACTAGCTGGAAGATGGATTGACAGCAGGTTTGTCGTCGGTCTAACAGCGGAGGAGAGGTACATCCGGTGGGATATGTGTGAAGACCTCGCGCGGCAGCTCATTCGAAAGGCCCTTGAAGATGCAGCCAAATTCCCTGAGCATTCGCGCGATGTTACGTTGAGGCGCATGAGGCGCGCTATTGAAGGCAAAAATTGGACGGAGCGTGTTGAAACGGATTGGCTTATGGAACGGTTACGCGCCCTGGTTGGCTGGTAGCGGACACACGATGGCTCACATGTGCATTGATTTGCTGCAAGTGTTGGGCGGGAACCGGCTTGGATGCCGCCACGGAGGTTATCGCCCATTTCCGAAAACGCTGAATCGTCGCCGGTGCACGCTATGCGTGCCTTTATTTGGAATCAGAGCGACTACTTCACTGGAGTCGGTGAAGCGGCGGCACACGATACACGGATTTTTTGCTGAAGAGCGTTGCTTATCATGGAAACAGAGACACATGCTGATTGGATGCGTTGATTAAGGGGAAACATGTTGAATTGTGACCCGGTGGGCGCGAGTCGGGTCGCCGCGTGATTGCACCTGCGGACATTGGTCGTATAAGGGATGGACAACTCGCTGATTACGAGGTTCGGCTGCACGACGACGTTCTTGGCGACATTGGCACTGCAACGCTGACGCAGTACCCCCGTTTTGCTGGCAGTGTGCTGGACCTTGCGGCGCGTGCCATTGCGACCGCTCTTGCGGGTGGCGAAGAGCTACCGCCTCGCCCAATCCTCCCCGACGTCCCTGTGCACAAAAGCGGCACAACGCCATATGTGCGCATGCGCGAAATCCCGGAGCCTGCGCGCACGTTGTTCGCCAAAAACATGTTTGGCTCGACATGCCCTTACATTGAGGAAGACTCCGAGCCGATGGGCTGCGTCTATGCATGGGATTGGGAAGCCTTTTTGAACGGGGCGAGATAGTGCTGAAAATTACCGTAGAGCTGTGTCCACCGCATGACCTTGGCCGCGCACTGGGATAACCGGACGTACGCATTGTGTTGTCAACGTCTTGGGTACGCGTGTACTTCGTGCGTGCGTATCACGCTTGTCACGACACCACGTCGGCCAATGCAGGTAATCGTCATCAACCGCGAGCCAGTTGGTACTCGGCATAAGCGCGCCGGTGGTCCTGGCCGAGCTGCGAGCAAAACTGGCAGCGATGCACAAAGTGAGGTATGACGATGACGACGCCCGACGAACGCGCGCGCTCACTTCGGCGCGCACGGGACTTGCTGATGGAGCTGGCGTATGGCCACAAGCGGCTCGTGCGGCAGGAGTTGCGAAGCGAGGCCCGTGTGATATTGCGCCACTATCCGCAGGAGGACACGGTATCAGCGGGAGATTGCTGGCCACGGCGCGACCAACCATGAGTGCCGATGGATGGCACAACGTGCGGCGACGCGCGGTACGTACTCGCAGAAAGCTTGCGTGTAAGGGCGTGTTCCTGTCGGGCGACGCGTTTTGTCAAAGAAGCGGCATCTCACGCACGCAACTCGTGCGCGAAGAGCGACGTGGCGGCCTGTTCAACCTAAGGATTTCTCGCGAAACCTACGCCCCGGCCGTGCTTGCAGACAATTCGCTCGACAAGCACAGGCTAGCGAAGCTCCTGCGACGTATGGCGCCGTACGTGCCGGCAATCGGGCGCTATGACTTGCTTGTCTCGCGCAGAGGTCCACTGGGCGGCAAAACCGCACTGGAGGCAACGCGCCGTGGGAAGCGATACCGAGTGGCGCTGCGCCTTGCAGACAGCGTAGCGTCCGAAAACCGGCCGAGAGGGCCTCGATGACACGACGCGATAAAGAACCGCTGTTGACAATAGCTATGTATAACGGCGAGTACGACGGTAACCTTGATGCGCTCAAGCAGCTGTGTGTTATTGAAGGCAATGCAGTGCCGGATGGTCGGCCTCCTTACTCGCCGCTCGAGGAGGCCTTGAAGCTGCTAGAAGTGTGTGCAGACCGGTACAGCACGCCTCGCCCGAGCTGCGACTGCTTTACGGTGTTTATTGGTCGCAAAACTGGCATCGCGATAAGGCCATTAGCGCGTTTGGATGTGTATGCCCGCAATGGGTATGCAAGCGCAAGCGTGCTCTCCGCGGACAGTCCGCGAACTGACACGGAGAGTATACGTTACTCGTTGGATGACGATGCTTTGACTATCATGCGCAAAATCCTTGAAGCCGAGGCAAGCGTCAAGTAGTCTGTTTCGAGACGCTTCTAAATTGCCTCGGATAAGGAGCCGCTATGTCGGCAAAAGCAACGGATGCTTCGTTCGACGAAACCAGTTTCACCGTTCACCTCGATAACGGCAGCGCCTTACGTGTTCCACTCGATTGGTTTCCCACGCCGCGAGCAGCAACACCTGGGCAACGTCGCGATGTTCGTATTTCTGCGTCCGGTGCCGGGTTGCATTGGGACCAGTTAAACGAGGACATCAGCGTTAGCGGACTGATGCATGACGCTGAGCGCTGGCATCTTGAGGAGAGGCTGAAATCAGTAGACCGTGCTGTCAAAATCGAGGCGGACGACCTGTAGTTGAGCGAACTGGCGACGACACTTCGCTGCGCTTTCATCTGCCGACGCGATGAGGCGCTGGACTGCCCCTACGGCGACGCACGCGTGTAGCATTGGTGAGAGTCCTGATAGCTGTCACGTTGCCGTGCCTGGAGATAACCCAGGATGTGGGGCCAACAGGGGAAAGCATGGCCATATACAATTGTGGCCGGCTCATTGCCGGAGACGTCTTCAGCGAAGTAAGCCAGTTTTGGCCGCACATCAACATGTGGTGTGACGTGCAAATTCGCCGATAGTCCGACCAGGCAAATCCTCGGACCCGTACCATTGTCCTAGCCGTGATTTGCGGCATGGCTCGAATCGCTTCTACTTACTGATGCCTCGCTCAACCTCCCTTTCAGACGTCATTACCCTCGCCGAGGTCCAGTCGCTGGCGGACCCGAAGACCTTTGCTCGGGGCAAAGCCTATTTCCACGACGGCGTGGTGTCGCGCCTCGAGGAGCATGACGGTGTGCTTCGCGCCAGTGTGCG
>NZ_JARESU010000540.1:0-711 GCF_046027075.1 Paraburkholderia sp. RL18-085-BIA-A
CTATTTGCACCATGTATGGACGACTCCCTGTTGTCAAGCAGTCCGGGTTCTCTGGCATCAGGTCGAGGTTGCAGCCATGTATCCGGGCTCGATTCGCAGCGCTCGCTGCAGGCCCACGATGAATATCCGCGAGTAGGTACCCCATCAGAGCCGCGGGCTTGATTGCCCTTGGTGCAAAGCGGGTTTGGCCCACCACGGTCCGACCGTTCTGTCATCGAATTAAAGTCTGCTCAAGCAACCTCTGGAAGGTAAGTGTTGTTCCGATGTTAGAAGCTGGACCTGTCAACCCGCCACGCCAGGTCGCGTGGGAACGTGGCTAACTTCGTAGACCTGCTTTCGAATCAGCAGGGCCCACGCCGTTCGAGCGTTTTTTGCTGCAAGCGCCACGGCGGCGATGTTTTTGTGCCGGCGTCGACATAGTTTCATGACCCACGAATCAGCCATTTCGGGCTTGGTAGCTGCCATGCGGATAACAGCGCGAGCGCCGTGAATCAGAAGCGTTCGTAGTGCTGTATCCCCGCGCTTGCTGATGCCCAGCAGGCGTGGCTTACCACCTGAGGAGTGTTGACGCGGGACCAGACCCAGCCATGCAGCGAGTTGGCGGCCGTCCCGAAAGGCGCGCGGGTTGCCGATTGAGGCTGCCAGCGCGGAGGCGGTGAGCGGCCCGACCCCGGGTATGGTTTGGAGAAGTTGTCCAGCCTCATCTGTACG
>NZ_JARESU010000541.1:0-710 GCF_046027075.1 Paraburkholderia sp. RL18-085-BIA-A
CTGCTGGAGCTGACACACGACATTATTATTGTGCGCGATAAGAACAACGTGATTACATACTGGAATCAGGCAGCAGAGACACTCTATGGATGGAAGAAGGAAGAGGCGGTTGGGAAGTTCATCGACGAATTTCTGAGTTCGGTGTTCCCGCTGCCTCGAGATGAGCTCCAGCGGATTTTTCTTCGCGACGGCCAGTGGGAGGGCGAGTTAATTCACACGAGGCGGGACGGCACCAAGATAATCGTGACGAGCCGCTGGGCGCTGCAGCGCGACGGCGCGGGAAATCCGTTGGCCACGCTTGAGACCAACAACGACATCACGCAGCGCAAGCATGCCGAAGAACTGCTCCGGAAGAGTCAGGCGCAGTACTTCGCCGAAGCGCAGAAGCTGAGCAGGACCGGCAGTTTTTGCTGGAATGTCTCGGGCGGCGAACTCCACTGGTCCGACGAGACTTTTTCTATCTTCGAATACGACCTGGCGGTCGTGCCCACCATTGAACTGGTCAGGCAGCGGGTGCATCCGGACGATATGCCCCTGTTCGAGGAGAAGATTGCAAAGGCGCGCGGTTTCACCGTCGACATCGAGCATCGTCTGCTTTTTCCTGATGGTCGCATCAAGCACCTCCACGTCGTTGGGAGGTCAGCGAACGGTCAGCCGGACCACAGGGCGTTTATCGGGGCCGTGATGGACGTGACGGGGGCAAAGCAGAC
>NZ_JARESU010000542.1:0-707 GCF_046027075.1 Paraburkholderia sp. RL18-085-BIA-A
CTGAACCAGCCGTATCGTGTCGTCAGGTCCGACAAAGCGTTCCAGCAGACCGGTTGGCAAGTCGGTGGCGTTCGGCGGCGACACCAAGCTACCCCGGGCCATCGACCAGAACGGGGTTGCGGCAAACACGGTGCGCCACCAGTGCCGCCACCGCTGCAGGGTCCGCCGATGTACACCCAGCACGCGGCGCAGTTCTTCGATTCGCCGGTTCGTCACGCCGTCGTCCATCGCAGACAACAGGACAACGACGGTACCGGCGTAAAAGCGCCGGCCGAGAAATCGAACTGACGCGGGCGTGGTGCGCCGCCGACATGTCTGGCAGCAAAAGCTATGACGACGCGTATCCGGCTGTTCGATCGGATCAGGCAAGCCACGAAGCTTGCGCGCATAGGTCGCGCTGTGCAGGGTGCCGCCACAGTACGCACAGCCTTTCGCTCTCGCTCGCGCAGCGAGGTTAGCGTCGATGCTCGACAAGAATGTACCGAGCCGCCTGTTGTCAACGAGTTCGCTGATCATCAAATAGTCCGTGAGGATGAGAGATGATCGGAGCATCGAACAGCGGCTTCATTGACGTCAAGCAATATGAGCAACGTGAATGAGGTTCGCGGCTACGCGTACATCATCCAAGCTGCTCAAAATGCCCCGGATTCCCATCGATTTACGTGCTCACGCTCAGTTGTGCCATCGCCATGAATGACCGTCAGATA
>NZ_JARESU010000543.1:0-703 GCF_046027075.1 Paraburkholderia sp. RL18-085-BIA-A
CCCGGTCAGCGAGGCCGATCAGAAGCTGATGCGGCGGCTCGATGAATTGCATCTGGAGTTCCCGTTTGCCGGTACGCGAATGTTGGTTCGCCTGCTCAAGCGTGAAGCTATCAGGGTCGGGCGCAAACACGTCGGCACTCTGATGAAGCGCATGGGCATTGAGGCGCTGTACTGCAAGCCGAACACAAGCCGCCGTCATGCGAAGCACAAGATCTGGCCTTATCTGTTGCGGGGCATGACGATCAATCGGGCAAACCAGGTCTGGGCACTGGATACGAGCTATATCCCGATGGCGCGCGGCTTCGTATATCTGACCGCCGTGGTGGACTGGGTCAGTCGAAAGGTACTGGCCCACCGCGTGGCGATTACGATGGAGGCGATGCACGCTGTCGAGGCGTTGGAAGAAGCGTTCGCGAAATACGGGCAACCTGAGATCGTCAACACCGACCAGGGCAGCCAGTTCACCGCGACAGCGTTCACCGACGCCGTGCTCGGCAGGGGCATCCGCCTGTCCATGGATGGCAAAGGCGCCTGGCGCGACAACGTATTCGTCGAACGCGTGTGGCGCAGCGTGAAATATGAAGAGGTGTATCTGAAAGCCTATGAATCAGTCAGCCATGCACGCTGCTCCATCGGCGATTACCTGAACCTTTACAACCAGAAACGGCCCCATTCAAGTCTGTCCGATCAGACGCCGGATGAG
>NZ_JARESU010000544.1:0-690 GCF_046027075.1 Paraburkholderia sp. RL18-085-BIA-A
GATCGACCGACCGTGAGCGCGTCGAGCGTGCAGTCCTTCGACGCTAACAAGCCAGCAGCGCCGCGCAGTAGAGCCAGTGCCCTCCCGCCAGAGGACACCTTCGGGCCTGCGATCGTCGCCAGCGGCATCGGGCGAGACATCTCGTCCGGCGATCCTGGGCGTGTGCAATGCACCTCAACTGACACGATAGTGGATTTCGCGTCGCCGTTCCAGGCCGCACGCCGGGTGAGCCGCGCAAGCTCGAACTCTCCTCTAGCCTGGCGCCCCCGGTCAGGGACCCGTCTGCAGTATGAGCCGTCTGGAGCCCGGTGACCCGCGAAACTGTGATCTGACGAGGCTCCGACTGTCTTGGTTAGAGCAATGCCAACAGGCGTTGACCGACCGCTGCTACCATAGCTGAAGATCAGAGCCTACGTGTTGCGCCCGCGGCGATGCGGTTCCAAGGGCTTCAGGTCGGTAACATGGCTTTCTACCAATGCCTGTTCGTCGGCAGCAAGCCCTCAGGGGCTGTGGTGCAAATTGCGGGCGCGAGCGAAAAACGGTGTATTCACCATTGCATCATCGTGCTGAAAGGACTGACTTCCAAACAGCCGGCGCAGTGGTATCTTTGAGGCGCAACCGTGCGAGGTTGAACTGACCTCTTCGAATGCGATGCATCAACTCCACGCCCGATATCGTAATGGCCGCATC
>NZ_JARESU010000545.1:0-689 GCF_046027075.1 Paraburkholderia sp. RL18-085-BIA-A
CAAATTTTGAATTTCATTGTTGGAAATCACAATACCTGATTCGGCATGGGCACGGTCGTCAAAATAAATTGCGCCTGTGTCGGAAAACTCCGGTTGGGTGTTTACGTCATGAATATAATTGCTATCGATGAGGATGTTATGAAGAGAACTGGCAAAAGGATCATTTCCCACCGAATCATTACCCCCCTGTATGGCATGCTGTGCGATGGCGTAAATGAGGTTATGGCTTATGGTGATCGAAGTGTCATGTCCCATGAGAACAATGGCGTTGGCGCCAATATTGTAGAGCGTGTTGCTGTCGACAATGTCAGAACTGGTATTCCAGATATCGATTCCGTCGCCAGCAGTGTTGCGAAGGGTTATCCCCCGGACGCTAACCTTGCTGGTTCCTCTATTCCCCGTAATCGCAATACCGGGGGAAACTTTATTCCCACCATCAAGAATAGGGATTTGTCCGGGATAAGCGAGCCAGGATTGTCCGGAATCTTTATCTTCCAGCGTCAGTGTTGACGAGAGCGAATACGTACCCCCCATCAAATAGGTAGTTTTAATACTTGCGCTTGCCTCCATTGCCTTCTGAGCTTGAGTGAGCGTTTGGAATGGTGTGGAGGCTGACGTGCCGTCATTCGAGTCGCTGCCTGAGGGCGACACGTAAAACGCTGACACAAGGGTTCGGGCCGCGGAGCAGT
>NZ_JARESU010000546.1:0-680 GCF_046027075.1 Paraburkholderia sp. RL18-085-BIA-A
GGTTTGAGCGACTGGCCAACCGGCAGCACGAGCGGCGTGTCCTCGCCGGGCGAGGGCAGGGCTGGCAGTCCGCGTGCCCGCCGGTAGGTGCCAAGTTCCGTCATCATTTCCGCGGTGGCGGGCACCAGCCGTTCCTTGCCGCCTTTGCCCATCACTTCGAGCCACCAGCGATCCGTGCCGTTTTCGTCACTACGACGGAAAAACCGTCCCATTGTATTCGTGCCGACTTCCGTGATGCGCAGACCGCCCAGATAGAGCAGGGTAAAGAGCCAGCGCACGCGGGCGTGGTGTTCGCGCTCGCGACCGGTCTGCACTGGCATGCCCTGAATGTAGGTCTTGACCTCGAGCCACAGCTCGGGCGACAGATACCGGACGATGCGCGGCCTGGCCCGTCGGGCGCGCTGACGCGACAGCGACAGCGGATTGCCGGCCAGATAACCGGCCTGCACGAGCCACGCAAACATCACGTTGAGGATCACCATGGCCTGGCGCTGGCTCGCTCCGGACAGCGGCCCGTAGAACGGGCGCCAGCGCGGATCGTGGCGGGGATGCTTGCGTCCGCCGTCAGCGGTCCACCGCGCGGCGGGCTGGGGATCGGCGAGAAAGTGCTGGTAGACGAGCAGGTCCTCGTGCGTGAGCGAGGAGAGCGGTTTGCCCAGTTGCAGGACCGACCACAGCAG
>NZ_JARESU010000547.1:0-678 GCF_046027075.1 Paraburkholderia sp. RL18-085-BIA-A
ATGCATCGCACGGATGCGTCCCTCCAGTTCAGCTGCCTTGTTGCCCAGTTCGCGTAAGTGCTCGACGAGCATCTGGATTAACGCCCGGAACGGTTCGCAAAGCTCAGGCTCACGATTGGACAGAGCTTCGATAGCCCTTTGCCCAAGCAGTCTGATGCCCTGTGGCAACACAATACCGAACTCACTCAGCAAGCCGCGGATTTGACTGGCCAATGCCGTACGCGATTTGACCAGCCCTGCGCGTGCCCGATGCAGCGAGAGCATCGTCTGTTGCGCTTGCGTCTTGATCGGCACAAATCGCATATGCGGTCGATTTACCGCCTCGCAGATTGCTTCTGCGTCGGCCGCATCGGTCTTATTGCTCTTCACGTAAGGTCGAACGAACTGCGGGGCAATCAGACACACAGAGTGTCCAGGCTTTGTAAGTTCCCGGCCCCAATAGGGCGACGACCCACATGCCTGCATGCCTACCACGCACGGCCCAAGCTTCGCGAAAAAGGGCAGCACATCAACGCGGCGTAGTTGCTTGCGTACGATGACATGTCCCTGCAAATCCACTCCATGAACCTGGAATAGGGTCTTCGCAAGATCCAGTCCGACAGTGGCTATCTTCATGATGAACGCTCCTTTGCCGTGGAAGTCACGACTTACCCACTTTGGCATATGCCGCACCCCGAA
>NZ_JARESU010000548.1:0-675 GCF_046027075.1 Paraburkholderia sp. RL18-085-BIA-A
GAAGGGGTCACCCCTTCGCTGCATGTGGACTACAAACGTTCACGCATCAAGCAGTACCACAAGGAGGGTCAGGCGTTACGTACCGAGACCACCATCAACGACACCCGCGACTTCGGCGTGGGACGGCTGCTGCGCAACTTGCCCGAGCTACGCCGCATCGGCTTTGCCGCGAATCGGCGCATGCTCGAAATTGAGCAGATCAGCCACGACTGTGCATTGGGCGAAGACGCGTTTCAGGACCTACAGCGTCCGCGCCATGTTGACGGGCAGCGGGCACCGGCGCTGCGCTTTGCCGACCCGAACGTCCAAGCGCTGCTGCATGCGCTGGTGATGTTCGTCTTCGTCGCACGCGGCTTTACCAATCAGGACCTGCGGCAAGCCTACGCCGTGCTGCTGGGCCTGCGTCCTGGCGAAATCGGCCCGGGGGCGCATGAGCTACGAGCTGCGACGCCTGCGCTTGCATGGCCTGATCGAGCGAGTGCCCAAGACCCACCGGTATCGGCTCACAAACCTTGGGCTGCAAACGGCACTCTTCTACACGCGTGTGTACTCGCGCATCTTGCGCCCGGGCCTTGCATTGGTTAGCCCTCAGGCGCCTGCGGAGTCGCCAGCGTCTTTGCAGCGCAGCTTCCGCACCGCCGAGCAGGCCGTCAACACCTGGTGCGATCAGGTCAA
>NZ_JARESU010000549.1:0-671 GCF_046027075.1 Paraburkholderia sp. RL18-085-BIA-A
AAAATTTTGAATTTCATTGTTGGAAATCACAATACCTGATTCGGCATGGGCACGGTCGTCAAAATAAATTGCGCCTGTGTCGGAAAGTCCTGATTGAGTGTTTACATCATGGATATAATTGCTGTCGATCAAGATATTATGGTTTGAGTTATTAGAGGGATCATTACCCGCCTGTATAGCATGCTGTGCAATGTCATAAATGAGGTTGTGGGTTAAGTTAATTCCAGTACTGTCTCCCATGATCACAATACCGTTTTTGCTAATATTGTAGATCGTGTTGCTGTCGACAATATCCGAACTGGTGTTCCATATATCGATTCCGTCACCCGGAACGTTGCGAAGAGTTATCCCCCGGACGCTGATTTTGCTGGTTCCGGTGTTCCCTGTAATCGTGATACCGGGGGAGACTTTATTCCCGCCATCAAGAATAGGAGTTTGTCCGGGATAAGCGAGCCAGGATTCCCCTGAGTCTTTATCGGAGAGGGCAAGTGTTGAAGAGAGCTGATAAGTACCTCCCATCAAATAAGTGGTTTTAATACTGCTTCCCTGCATTGCCTTCTGGGCCTGTGCGAGCGTTGCGAAAGGCGTGGAGGCCGTCGTGCCATTATTGGAATCGCTTCCCGAGGGCGACACGTAAAACGCTGACACAAGGGTTGGGGCCGCGGAGCAGC